>CAYTWC010000317.1:0-2701 GCA_964441975.1 uncultured Acidimicrobiaceae bacterium
TGGCTATCCGCTGGATTCGACCGCGTTCGCCGGGGTGAATATCCCGAGCGCGGGGCGCACGCTGCGGCCCGATCTCGCCGGATTCGGTCATGAACCGTGGCCGGCCGACGGTGATCTCTCAATGAACGCGCAGGCTCGCCATGTCATCTCCGTCATGGACGGAGCAGGCGTCGATCGAGCGGTCGTGATCGGACTCTCGATGGGCGGATACGTAGCGCTTGCGATGGCCGAACTCGCCCCGGAGCGGATCGCATCACTCGGGATCATCGGTTCGAAACCGGAGGCCGATAGCGCCGATGCGCGGATCGGCCGCGACCGTCAGGCCGAGTCCGTCGTCCGCGAGGGCTCTGCGTCGCTGGTCGGGCCGCTCACCGACGCCCTCCTGTCCGACAGCGCTTCGCTGATGGTGCGCGCACGGCTGCGGACGATGGTGGAGCGGACCCGTGTCGAGACGTATGTGTCTGCGTTGGCAGGCATGCGCGATCGGCCGGACAGAACCGAGGTTCTCAGGCGTTTCGCCGGACCGTTTGCAACGATGGTCGGAACCGAGGATCCGTTGGTTTCGGTCGCACGCAACGAAGAAATCGCATCGATTGCAGGTGACGGTGTCGCCATCGTCGCAACCGGCGCAGGGCACCTCGTTCCCATGGAACGACCCGATGTCACCGGTTCCTTCATCGCAGACCTCGTTGAGCGATCGTGAGGAAATTCTGGCGCGCGGGGGCGGTGCTCTCCGTTGTCATCGCTCTCATCGCAGGGGCCTGCACAACTGATGACCCGCAAGGTGTGACGAGCACCCAGGTGCCGGCTCCATCCACATCGTCCGACGGGGCCGTGTCGACGACGACGACGACGACGGGATCGGGTACGTCGGCGCCCACGACCGAACCGGCGGTGACCTCGACAACGACCACGATCCCGCTCGATCAGGTCGCCATATCGGTGGTCGAGGTCGACGCTGGTTTCGACAATCCCGTGTTGCTTGTTGCGTCGCCCGACGACGGCGCCGATCTCGTGGTCGAGCAACCCGGACTCGTCGTCAGGGCCGACGGAGCGGATCACGCCGTCGTACTCGATATCAGGGACGATGTGGCCTATGGCGGAGAGCAGGGTCTGCTCGGCCTGGCCGTCCACCCGGAGTTTGCGCAGAACGGACTTGTCTACGTCAACTACACGGACGCTGGAGGTGCCACGATCATCGAGCAGTTCGAGATGCGCGCCGGTACGATCGACACCGCAACGCGCGTTCCGATCCTGACGATTCCTCAGCCTGCGGGGAACCACAACGGTGGGATGATCGCCTTTGGACCCGACGGTTACCTCTGGATCGGAATGGGAGACGGGGGTGCGTCGAACGACCGCTTCGGGAACGGCCAGGACGCCGACACCCTGCTCGGGTCGATGCTTCGGATCGAAGTCGGCGCGGCGGGCGTCGAAACCTATGCGATCCCAACGGACAATCCGTTCGCCGACGGGTCGGACGGCAGGCCCGAGGTGTGGGCGGTGGGACTGCGCAATCCGTGGCGGTTCGCCTTCGACGCGGAGACCCTATGGCTTGCCGACGTCGGTCAGGAACGGATCGAGGAGGTCAATGCGGTGCCGACGACCACTCCCGGTCTCAATTTCGGCTGGAGCATCATGGAAGGCACCGAGTGCTTCCAATCCGATGACTGCGATACCGACGGACTCGTCCTTCCGATCACCGAATACACACACGACGACGGGTGTTCGATCACGGGTGGCGAGGTCTACCGTGGATCAGCGATCCCGAGCCTGACCGGCCAGTATTTCTTCTCTGACTTCTGCTCTGGCATCCTGCGGAGTATCTCGCTGGACGGGAGCGGTCGCGACTGGAGCAACATGATCGGCCGATTCGGAAGCACCACCGGTTTCGGCACCGGCGCCGACGGCGAGATGTATATCGTCACGAAAGAAGGCTCACTTTTCACGATCGAAGCAGGGGATCTTGGCTGACCAACCACGACGAATCATTCTCGACACCGACCCCGGTCAGGACGACGCGCTTGCGCTCTATCTCGCCGTCGCATCGCCCGATGAGATCGACCTCGTGTCCGTCGTTTCGGTGGCAGGAAACGTGCCGCAACCGCTCGTGACCGACAACGCACTTGCACTGCTCGATCTTGCCGGTCGACCTGACATCCCGGTATATCGGGGATGCGAGCTGCCGCTGATCCGGGAGCAATACACAGCGGAATATGTCCACGGTGACACTGGCATCGACGGCGCCGACATCCCGCCTGCAACGCAACCGGTCCAACAACAACACGGCGTCGATCACATCATCGAGACATGTCTCGCCGGCGACGATGGCTCGATCAGTCTGTGCCCGGTCGGACCGCTCACCAACATCGGCCTTGCTATCGCCAAAGAGCGCGCAATCATCCCGAAGATCCGTGAGATTCTCTGGATGGGTGGGGCGTTCGACGAGCCAGGCAACACAACCGAACTCGCCGAGTTCAACGCGTTCGTTGACCCCGATGCTGCAGCGATCGTGTTCAACAGCGGTGTCCCGTTGACCATCTTTCCTCTTGATGTCACCCACAAGGCCATCCTTCCGCCATCGGCGGTCGAGAGGCTCCGTGCGGTCGGCTCGGTCGTGACAACGGCATGCGCCGGCATGATCGACTTCTACGGCATCTACGACATAGACAAATACGGGTGGATCGGTGCTGCAATGCAC
>CAYTWC010000318.1:0-2694 GCA_964441975.1 uncultured Acidimicrobiaceae bacterium
TTGCCATGGTTGTTTCTCTCT
Organism: uncultured Acidimicrobiaceae bacterium; assembly: GCA_964441975.1. Taxonomy (GTDB): domain Bacteria; phylum Actinomycetota; class Acidimicrobiia; order Spongiisociales; family UBA5794; genus UBA5794. Next base: position 22 of record CAYTWC010000318.1, read on the forward strand.
TCGTTCGTTCTTCGAGCAGCTATTCGATGATCTTGACGACTCGACCAGCACCAACAGTGCGGCCACCCTCACGAATGGCGAACCGAAGCCCCTCATCCATAGCAATAGGCTTCCCCAACGTCACCGTCATCGCCGTGTTATCACCAGGCATCACCATCTCAGTGCCATCAGGCAACTTCACCGCACCCGTCACATCCGTCGTCCGGAAATAAAACTGCGGCCGATACCCATCAAAGAACGGGTTATGACGCCCACCCTCATCCTTGGTCAACACATACACATTCGCCTCAAACACCGTATGAGGAGTAATCGAACCCGGAGCAGCAATCACCTGACCACGCTCCACATCGTCTTTCCCAATACCACGAAGAAGCAAACCAACATTGTCCCCAGCACGCCCCTCATCCAAAAGCTTGCGGAACATCTCAATCCCCGTCACCGTCGTCGTCTGCAAATCACGCAAACCAACGATCTCAACCTGATCACCAACATTGAGCGTCCCCGTCTCAATACGACCAGTCACAACCGTCCCACGACCCGTAATCGAAAACACATCCTCAACCGGCATCGCAAACGGCTTATCCGTATCACGCTCAGGCTCCTCGATATACGAATCAACCTGCTCCATCAACTCAAGAATCTGAGAAGCAGCCTCCTCATCCCCCTCCAAAGCCTTCAACGCAGACCCACGCACCACCGGCACATCATCACCAGGGAACTCATACTCCGACAAAAGCTCACGAACCTCCAACTCAACCAAATCCAACAACTCATCGTCGTCGACCTGATCAACCTTGTTCATAAACACAACAATCGCCGGCACACCCACCTGAAGCGCCAACAACACATGCTCACGCGTCTGAGGCATCGGACCATCAGCAGCAGACACAACCAAAATCGCACCATCAACCTGAGCAGCACCCGTAATCATGTTCTTCACATAATCAGCATGCCCCGGCATATCAACATGGGCATAATGACGATTCGCCGTCTCATACTCCACATGCGAAATCGCAATCGTGATACCACGCTCACGCTCCTCAGGAGCCTTATCAATATCCTCAAAAGCCGTAAACGCCGAAGACCCATCCCCAGCCTCAGCCAACACCTTCGTAATCGCCGCAGTCAACGTCGTCTTCCCATGATCAATATGACCCATCGTGCCAATATTCACATGCGGCTTCGACCGCTCAAACTTCTCTTTGCTCATGGCACTCGCGACTCCAGTGTCGAATCGTTGTCTTCGTGGGTTGTCAAGGAACCCGGATCAGGTGATCCGGAGGTGGGTGTGCGGTCGGACCGCGGCGATCACTCGCCGCGGACCCGCTTGATGATCTCGTCGGCGATGCCCGACGGGACCTCCTGGTACTCGGCGAACTGCATCGTGTAGGTGGCGCGCCCCTGGGTGCGCGACCGGAGGTCGGTACTGTACCCGAACATCTCCGAGAGCGGCACCTGAGCGGTGACGACCTGGGTGTTGCCGCGGGCCTCCATCCCCCCGACGCGCCCGCGCCGGCTGGACAGGTCACCCATCACGTCGCCCATGTACTCCTCGGGCGTCACGACCTCGACCGCCATGATCGGCTCCATCAACACCGGCTTGGCCTTCTCGGCGGCGACACGGAACACCTGCTGCCCGGCGATCTTGAAGGCCATCTCCGAGGAGTCGACGTCGTGGTACTGGCCGTCGACGAGGCGGACCTTGACGTCGACGGTCGGGTATCCGGCGAGCACGCCGTTCTCCAGCGCCGACGCGATGCCCTGGTTCACCGGCTGGATGTACTCCCGGGGGATGCGACCACCCGTGATCAGGTCCTCGAACTCGTAGCCGCCGCCCGGGTTCGGCTCCATGTCGATCTTCACCACCGCGAACTGACCGGAACCACCGGTCTGCTTGATGTGGCGGAACTCGACGCTCTCGACCGGCCGGGTGATGGTCTCGCGATAGGCGACCTGCGGCTTGCCGACCGTCGCCTCGACCGAGAACTCGCGCTGCATCCGGTCGACGAGGACCTCGAGGTGCAGCTCGCCCATGCCGGAGATCACGGTCTGTCCGGTCTCCTCGTCGGTGCGGATGCGGAACGTCGGGTCCTCGTCGGACAGCGACTTGAGCGCCTTGCCGAGCTTCTCCTGATCGCTCTTGGTCTTCGGCTCGATGGCGACGTGGATCACCGGCTCGGGGAACTCCATCCGCTCCAGGATGATCGGATCATTGCGGTCGCACAGCGTGTCGCCGGTGGTGACGTTCTTGAAGCCGAGGCCCGCGACGATGTCGCCGGCACCGGTCCAGTCGAGGTCCTCGCGCTGGTTGGCGTGCATCAGCAGGATGCGACCGAGGCGCTCACGGTCGTGCTTGACCGAGTTGTACACCTCGTCACCCTTGTTGATGATCCCCGAGTACACCCGGAAGTAGGTCAGCTTGCCGAACGGGTCGGCGACGATCTTGAAGGCCAACGCCGAGAACGGCGCCTTCTCGTCGCACTCGCGCGTGAGCACCTCGTCACCCTTGATGTTGGTGCCCTCGGCGGGCGGGACGTCGAGCGGGCTCGGGAGGAAGTCGACCACGGCGTCGAGCATCGGCTGGACGCCCTTGTTCTTGAACGCCGAACCGCACAGGATTGGCACGAAGTCGAAGGCCAGGGTGCCGAGCCGGATGGCGCGCTTGATCTCCCC
>CAYTWC010000319.1:0-2686 GCA_964441975.1 uncultured Acidimicrobiaceae bacterium
CGATCCAATCCTTATCGGCTGTTTCGGCCTATCCGTTTAGGTGTTCGGTCCACGAGACAAGGGACGTCGCGTAGAGCACGACGCACTCATCGCGGGTGCTTCGCTGCTGGAGCTCACGGTCGTTCGTGAAGACGACGCACCGTTCGGTCCCGCCCTGGACGAAGTCCACGATGGCGTCATCCGCCGTCGTTGCGGGTTCGAACTCGACAAGCACACCTTCACGAGTACGGAATCCACCCCGTCCCCCTGCGTCAGCAGCGTCGAACACGACGATGACCTCCAAGCGCGGTGCGCTTCGCTTGATCGCCTCAGCCCGCTGAATGGCCTCGTCCCTGCTCTTACGCCTTCCGATCGAGTCAGCCGAAACAACGCCTGCGACGTTGTAACCGTCGACGAGAACGGTTTCCGCTCCATGGGCAAGGACCCAGTCGACTGCTTCGGATGCTTCCGACGAGACGCCGCCTGGTAGTGCAAAGGGGCGGCGATCATCGGGTTCGGTGTCCGTTCTGCGATCGGGGTCCCGATAGAAGTGCAGCTGCTGTTCGAGATCATCCAGATGCCGTGCCAGGAGAACCGGATCAGTCGGGAGGGATTCTGTCTGCCTTCCGGAGCCGTCCTGTTTCAGTGCTTCTCGACGCCGGGAGTCCCGCTCACTTCGCCGCATCAGGCGGTCCCGCACCTCGTCGAGTTGGGCGGACAGCGATTGCACCTCGGCCAAGAGTGCTTGGTTCGCCTCTTCGGTTTCAGCGACATGCGCTCGGGCTTCGAACAGTTGCCGCTCGAGCCCCTCACGCGCCCGTCGTGCCGCAGCCGATTGTTCTGCGAGGTCGGACTCGTGTGATGCCCGTTCGGCGAGCAGTCGGTCCTTTGCGGTTGCAAGCTGTACCTCGAGATCGGCGCGGGCACCCTCGATGGCGGCGAGTCTCGCGTTCGTGTCGTCGGCGCTCGCATCGGCGACTCGTTGCTCGATCAACGGTGCTGCTTCCGATGGATCCTTGAGGAACGTCGCCACCAGCTCGTCTTCGATGCCCATCGAGTCGAAGCGTTCCGCGACCGCGGACCGGAAACCCTCGTCGTTCTCCAAGAAGTCGATCAACGTCCGTTCGAGCGGTTTCGGGAGTCCACGACCCGTCGACCGTGCGACCCGGCGCAGCCGGTGTGGAATATCGTCCGGTTCGCGGTCGGCGAGTTCTTCCCTGCCCGCACGCACCGCGTTTGCAAGCATGCGATTCCGCTCGCCATTTGCCACGGTATGCTCCCTCGTGCGTCGGTTGGACGTGTGTCATCTTGACATGCATTCGGACCGTGCCATACTCGCATAACACACCGCCCAACACGGTGTCAACAAGAATGAACAAACCAAACACGCTCGTACTTATTCTCACGTAGGCGTCACCGACATAGCCGGTGCGCCCAACCCTCCGTGTCCCCGGGGGGTTTTCTTCTATCCGGAGCAGCAATGGAAACCATGACTGGAGCAGAGATCCTGATGCGGGCCCTCGAACTCGAGGGTGTCGAGACCGTATTCGGTCTGCCTGGCGGTGCCATCCTCCAGGCATACGACTCGCTCTACGACAGCCCGATCCGACATGTCCTGGTCCGTCACGAGCAGGGCGGCGGCCACATGGCTTCGGGCTATGCGCACGCAACAGGCAAGGTCGGTGTCACCTTCGCAACGTCGGGTCCCGGCGCGACGAACCTCATCACACCACTCGCAGACGCGTTCATGGACTCGATCCCTGTCGTGGCCATCACCGCACAAGTCGCATCGACGTCGATCGGTCTCGACGCTTTCCAGGAAGCGCACACGTGGGGTATCTCGATGCCCGTGACGAAGCACAACACCCTCGTCACCGAGACTGCCGACATCACCGGAGCGATCCACGAGGCTTTCCATCTGGCGTCGACCGGTCGCCCCGGCCCCGTACTCGTCGACATCACCAAGGACGCGCTTGCCGGAACCGCTGCGTTCACGACTGATCGCGTCGTCGACCTGCCGGGCTACAAGCCGTCGGTCAAAGGACACCCGAAACAGGTGGCCGCAGCGATCGACATGATCCTGCAGGCGGAACGACCGGTGCTCTATGCAGGCGGAGGCACGATCCGCTCGGGAGCCTCGACCGAACTCACGCAGTTCGCTGAGTTGCTTCGTCTGCCGACCGTCACGACGCTCATGGCGCGTGGGGTCATCCCTGATTCCCACGCGCTTGCACTCGGCATGCCGGGGATGCATGGCTGCTACACAGCGTCGACCGCCATGCAGAAGTCCGACCTCCTGATCAACATCGGCGCACGGTTCGACGACAGGGTCACAGGAGATCCAGAGTTCTTCGCACCCGACGCCAAGATCATCCACGTCGACGTCGACCCCGCCGAGATCGGCAAGATCAGGGCGGTCGACATCCCCATCGTGGGAGATGCAAAGACGGTGCTGCTCCAGCTCATCAGCCGGGCGACCAAGTCGCTCGACGGTGCGCAGGCACCGCAGCGTCCGGACTGGTTCAAGACCATTGCGCAGTGGCAGGCCGACTACCCGCTTGCGTACGACCAGGACCCCGATGGGCCGATCCAACAGCAGTACGTCATCGAGCAACTCCACAAGCTGACGGTCGGAGATGCGATCGTGGTCGCAGGCGTCGGACAGCATCAGATGTGGGCATCACAGTTCTGGGGATTCGAGCGTCCG
>CAYTWC010000320.1:0-2656 GCA_964441975.1 uncultured Acidimicrobiaceae bacterium
GTGACACCGGTTGCAGCGAAGAACGTGTCATCGGAATCCACAAGGTCGCGGGTTCCGAGGACCTGATCGAGGTCGAGCCCGTGATCGGCTGCGTACTGCCGCTCGGAATCGTCCCTCGGCCACAGCTTGCACTGGATCTCGCCCCGCAGCGCCGCCATCGCACAGGCTGAGGTGACGGCTTCGGGTGAGCCTCCGATCCCGAGGAGGATGTCAGCGCCCGTGTCGTGGCTCGCGGCCGTGATCGAACCCTGGATGTCGCCGTCACCGATGAGCGTGATCCTCGCGCCGGCTGCCCGGATCTTGTCGATGTATGGCTCGTTTCTCGGACGGTCGAGCACGATGGCGGTCACGTCAGAAACGGCTTTGCCCTTCGCCTTTGCGACCTGTTGGAGGTTGTAGGCGACCGGGGCGTTGATATCGACCATGCCGGCGGCTTCCTCTCCGACAGCGAGCTTGTCCATGTAGACGAGGCTGCCCGGCGCGTACATCGACCCCTTCTCCGCGACCGCGATGACGGCAAGGGCGCCTCCACGCCCTTCTGCGGTGAGGCGGGTCCCGTCTACGGGATCGACAGCGACATCCACTTCAGGTGGTTCTCCGTTGCCGATCTCTTCGCCGTTGTACAGCATCGGAGCTTCGTCTTTCTCGCCTTCGCCGATAACGACCTTGCCGCTCAGGTTCATCCCGGACAGCACATGGCGCATCGCGTCGACGGCTGCCTGGTCGACGATCTCCTTGTCGCCTCGACCCTTGACGCGTGCGGCGGAAATAGCCGCCGCCTCGGTTACGCGTACGAGTTCGAGAGCGAGGTTGCGGTCAGGGAGATAGGAAGCAAAGGTCACGAGGACACCATCCGAACGATCAGGGCGTCACCTTGGCCGCCTCCGCCACACAGGGCGGCGGCACCGAGGGTTCCACCGGTTTCACGAAGTCCGTTGATCAGCGACACCACGATCCGCGCTCCGGTCGCCCCGAGCGGATGCCCGAGTGCGACTGCACCACCGTGGATGTTCACACGATCCGCAGGTACATCCAGCATCGCGGTCGAGTGCATGGCTACTGAGGCGAACGCCTCGTTGATCTCGAAGAGATCGATGTCGTCAACTGCCAGATCGGATCGTTTGAGTGCGACCTTGATGGCCTCGGCCGGTCGCTCGTGGAGCGTCGCATCGGGACCTGCGACCTGGCCGTAGGCGACGATCTCGGCGATGATCGGCATGCCTGCGGCTTCGGCCGATGCACGATCTGCGACGACAACAGCGGCTGCACCGTCCGAGATCTGCGATGCGTTGCCCGCCGTGATCGTGCCGTCGTCGTGGAAGGCGGGCCTGAGTTTGCCGAGGGAATCGAGCGTGGTGTCACGCCGGATACCACCATCGGTGTCGACCACGATCGGATCGCCTCGACGCTGTTCGACGGTGACCGGAACGATCTCTTTCGCGAAGGCTCCGCTGTCGGTGGCCGCCGCCGCCCGAGCGTGGGACCTGTTCGACCAATCGTCCTGCTCTCGTCTGCCGATGGCAAGTTCGGCATTCCTGGTGTCGGAGGTCTCGCCCATCATGCAGGAGTCGAACGCGCAGAACAATCCGTCGTGGAGCATCGTGTCGACCAGCTTCGCATCGCCCATGCGGAGGCCTGATCGAACGCCCGGTGCGACATATGGGGCGTTCGTCATCGATTCCATGCCGCCTGCCATCACGAACTTGGACTCGCCGAGCTTGACGTGGTTCGCTGCTTCCTGGATGGCGGTGAGCCCTGAGAGACACACCTTGTTGATCGTGGTCGCAGGTACCGACATGGGGATGCCCCCCTTGACAGCAGCCTGGCGCGATGTGATCTGGCCCTGACCGCCCTGCAGTACGTGACCGAAGATGACTTCGTCGATCTGCGATCCGGTGATGCCAGCTCGTTCGAGGGCGCCTTCGATCGCGACGCCGCCGAGGTCCATGGCGGACAACGGGGCGAAGTCTCCGTTGAAGCGACCGATCGGCGTTCTTGCTATGGAGGAGATGACGGGGTTCATACGTGCAACGTTAGTTGACGTGTGGGCGAGGTTGACGGTCGGTGGGTTCGATCAGAGCGGTGCGCTGCCGTCATCGCCGAGGTCGGTCGAAGGGAGACGGTCATATTCCTCGGAGGTCGTCGGAGCCTGATGGTCAAGCGGACGACCTGCCCTGACCCACTGGCTCTGGCGGATCGGGCGTGGGCGGACGGCAGCCGCTTCCCGCTCCTGTTGTTCGATTGCCTGCACGACAGCGACGATCGCTCCGGCGACCTCGGGACCGGCTCCTCCCTTGATGTCAATGTTGTCTGTCATCGTCAAATCTCCACGAGTTCGAACAGCGTACCCACCAGCGCTTTCGGGTGGACGAACGCAATCCGGTGCCCGCCTCCTCCGATGCGTGGGTGCTCATCGATCAGTTGAATGTCCATTGTCTCGAGATGCTCCAATGCGGCATCGATGTCGGCAACCGCGAAAGCGATGTGGTGCATGCCCTCACCGTTCCGACTCAGGAACTTCCCGACAGGTGACATCGGATCAAGTGGTTCCAGGAGTTGGATGTGTGACCCGCCGACTGCGATCATCGCCTCCTTGACCCCCTGTTCCTCGATGGTCTCTGTCGACAGGACCTCGAATCCGTAGTGGTCAGCGAAC
>CAYTWC010000321.1:0-2641 GCA_964441975.1 uncultured Acidimicrobiaceae bacterium
TTGGTCGAGGAAGCAAGTCGAGCATTCGGCGGAGTCGCAGTGCGCGACCGCTTCGACGCTGAGCCCCGCATCGGAGAACCAGGACTCCAACTGGGTGTCGGTCATCAGGAGCAAGTCTTCGCTTCGCTCGGTGGTGGTGATCAAGGTCATGGTGTTCATGGTCACAACGTATCAGCGGGGTATGACAGAAAAGAGGCAAGAGGCAAGAGGCAAGAAGCAAGGGGCAAGGGGCAAGGAGGAGGGGGTGTCGTGTGCGACCAACGGGAGTCGATTGTGTGTCCGAGGTCTTCAGGCGGTGCGACTGTCCGTCGGCGACAGACCGAGTTGATCGAGACGTCGGTCGACGATCGCGGCGATGAGTTGTCGTGGTGGTGGATCGTCGATCGGGAATTTCAGGGTTCCTTTGGACCATTCGTAGCCGGTGAGTTCCTCCGCGAGGGTCGGGAGCACTGACCCCGAATGGGGGAAGAAGCTGCAGTGCTTCGTGAACGCTCCGTACCCAGCGATTGCCTTTCCGTCGATCTTGAAAGCCGGGACGTCGTACGACATCTCTTCGGTCGCGTCAGGTAGAAGTTCGCGCAGGATCGCACGAAGCTTGCTGAGAGTCGAACGCTGCGGTTCCGGTGCGAGTGCGAGGTACTGGTCGACCGTCATAGCGCCATGCTAGGTGAGCGTTCCCCACCGTACTCGAGTGGCGCACATTCCCGAGAGCGGTCCGAAGACAGTCAGGAGCACCAGTACCCTTCGACGCATGGAATTCAAGCAATACACCGATGCAGCCCCGTTCGTGTTCGGAGACCTCGAACTGCGCGAGCTGACGCCCGATGCGTTCACCGAAGCGTCGTTCGCTGAGATCGTCGTCCCCGTCGGTGCGGATCGCGAACCGAGGGTCAATGCCAAGACCCATCGGATCTACATCTGTTTCGTCGGCGAGATCGAGTTTGCCGTCGACGATACGGTCGTCCGTCTCAAGACCGGCGATGTGCTCCACATCGCCGAGGGCGAGAAGTACGGATTCCACAATGGTGGATATCAGACCGGTCGCATGCTGTTGCTCCGGGTGCCGGGTCCATCACTTCCCGAGAACATGTAGAGGAATTCGGACTCCCCGGGACCCGGGACCCACGCTCACACTGCAGCGGGCAGAACCCACCTCCACACCACCACGAAGTGGACAACCGATGCCGTGATCACCATCACGTGGAACAGCTCGTGGTATGAGAACACGCGTGGCCACAAGCGAGGGCGGTTGGTTGCAACGACGACGATCCCGACCGTGTAGATGATGCCTCCGAGGAGGGCGAGACCGGCCGCGACCCAGCCGAGTTCAGACACGAACTTCCAGCCGATCGCAAGTCCGAGCCACCCCATACCGGCGCCGAGTGCCATGGAGAACGCCTGGCTCTCCCTCGGGAAGAAGATGTGCTGGATCGCAGCGATCAGCACCGTGCCCCATGCGATTGCAAGGACGGTCCAGCGCAGCGGACCGTCGAGTGTTGCTATGATCACCGGCGTGTAGGTGCCTGCGATGAGGACGATGATCATCGTGTGATCGAGTCGTTGCATCCGACGTTTCGCAGCCTCGCGCCAGGGGACGGAGTGGTACAACGAGCTGGTCGTGTACAGGGCGACGAGGGCGACCCCGAACACGATCACACCGATCCGGATACCCCAGTTCGGCGCACGCAGGATCAGGAACACGCTTCCGACCACCGCAGCGACCGCGGCTGAGCCGTGCAGGAAACCTCGAATCGGGTTCTGCATCCTTCCAAGCGTCCAACGTGGTGCGTGCATGGTCAAGAGGCTACCTCACCGTTCGAATACCCAATCGGCAGATACCCTCTACGATTGAGTCGATTCGCGATTCGGACCACCGGCGAAGGGGCCATGTGTGTCGTTCAAAGACACCGCACTGACACCGATCTACCGCATCTACCAAGAGCGTCTCCTGAAGGACCTCGACCGTGATGCCCTTCCCAAACACGTCGGTGTCATCCACGACGGTCACCGCCGATACGCACGCGCCGAGGGCCTGCCGGACTACGCAGCGTCGTACCGCGTCGGGATGGCGAAGTTCGTGGAGTTCCTCGGCTGGACAGCGGATCTCGAGATCGAGGCGGTCACATGCTGGTTGCTCTCGACGGAGAACCTGGCGCGCCCTGAAGCCGAGCTGCTCCCGTATTACGACGTCCTCATCGAGATGTTCGACCGGATTCCCGAGACGCCAGCCGGCGAGAACGTCAGAGTCCGGTTCATCGGGAGCCTCGACCTGCTCCCCAGCGATCTCGTGGAGGCGGCAAAGCGACTCGAAAGCAGATGCGCAGCTGGTTCGAGGAAGGTGACGATCGCCGTCGCCTACGGCGGAAGGCAGGAGATCGTCGACGCCGTCAAAGATCTGGTCGACGGTCTGGCAGCGCAAGGGGTCGCAGCACCGGAGATCGCCGAGCACATCAACAACGAGGCCATGTCGTCGAAGATGTACGCCTCCGACCTTCCTGACCCTGATCTCGTCCTTCGCACCTCCGGAGAGGCACGCCTCAGCGGTTTCCTTCTCTGGCAGGCGGCGTACGCCGAGTACTCGTTCGTCGACGTCTATTGGCCCGCATTCCGATACGTCGACTTCCTGTGGGCCCTCCGCGAT
>CAYTWC010000322.1:0-2623 GCA_964441975.1 uncultured Acidimicrobiaceae bacterium
GATCGGTCAGCGATTCCTCATCGTCCACCACGAGAATGGTCGCGTTGCGATCGTTGCGTTCGTTCATCGATCTCCAAGGTAGACGACTTACCTTGGAGCTTCCTGAGAGTGGCATCACATGCAGCATGGTGTTGCCAACCCCTTCCAGCCTTCCGTCGTCGGGCCCCCAAAGCGGGACTGCGATCGTCCGATAGTCTCACAACAGTCCGGCCTTTGGCGTCGGTCTGAGCGGTGGGTGTCGTGCTGCCGAGCGACATCTCCAGTTGATGCGACGCGATGGAAGTCGCCCCAAAACAACAGAATTCTCCCGGCTGATGCCGCGAGAATCCTGCTCTGGTCGGGACGGCGGGATTTGAACCCGCGACCTCATCGTCCCGAACGATGCGCGCTGCCAAGCTGCGCTACGTCCCGATCGAGGTGATTCTATCGGCTGTCAGGGTCTCTCGACCTTGACGCTGTCGATTCGTTGACGATCCATCGCGGTGACGGTGTACCGCAGTTCCGCGGATTCGTAGATGTCGCCCTCCTCGGGGATTCGACCGAACATCGCCATGATGAACCCGCCGACGGTCGAGTAGGGGCCATCGGCGATGTCGGCGTCGATCGCCGTGGCGAGCACCGAGATGTCGAGCATCCCGTCGGCAACCCACAGCTTGGGCCCCAACGTGATGAGCGAGGGCGCACCCGGGTCGTATTCGTCCTGGAGTTCACCGACGAGTTCGGCGACGAGGTCCTTGATCGTGACGATCCCCTCGACGCCTCCGTGTTCGTCGACGACGACCGCCATGCCGTAGCGCTTGGAGCGCATTTCTCCCAACGTGTCGAGAATGGACATGGTCTCTGGGACGTAGTTCGGACGACGAAGAAGGCGATCGAGATTCGGGGCTGATTCGAATTCCGGATTCAGGAGCAAGTCCTTGACTGCGATGATCCCGATGAGCTCGTCGAGATCGCCGGCCGAAACCGGAAACCGCGAGTGGCCGGTCTCGGTAACGGCTTCGCGGACGGCAGCGGCCGTGAGAGGTGTCGAGAGGGTCACGATCGAAACGCGGGGTGTCATGACCTCGCGGACGGCACGGTCGTCGAGATGGAAGAGGGCGTCGATGATCTCCCGCTCGGCCTCTTCGATGTGGCCGCCCCGCTCACCGAGTCTCGCCAACGCACGGATGTCGTCGTCGGTGACGCCATCGCCGTCGCCGTCGGCGTCGATGCGGAGAAGCCGCAGGAGTCCGCGGGTGATCGCAGTGAAGAAGCTCGCAATCGGAGTGAGGACGATCGAGAGGTTCCAGATCGACGGTGCCACCGCCAGCGAGAATTTCTCCGGATGGCGTGCGGCGATCGTCTTGGGCGTGATCTCGCCGAACACGAGAAGCACCGCAGTCATCACGATCGTGGCCACCCATGGACCCCAAGCTTCTCCCAACAGGCTGATGAAGAGCAATGTCGCGATCGATGCGGAGAGGACGTTGACTGCGTTGTTGGCGACGAGCAGTGTGGAGAGCATGCGCTCGGGCTCGCTGATCAGCTGCTCGAGTTTCCTTCCTTTGGAACTCTCCTCCGCAAGCATGTGCACGCGTTCGCGTGAGATACCGATGAGCGCGGTTTCCGAGCCCGAGAAAAACCCGGAAAGAACTGCGCACACAGCCAATATCGCGAGATATGCAAACTCGGCGGTCATCGGTGAATCCCCGATGACCTGTTCGTACTCGCAGGGTCGGCGTCGCTGCGCATCGGGCTAGGACGCTGCTCCGACAGCTTGGCGCAATTCGCTCGCCGGTCGATCCTTCGAAACCCAGTTCTTCGCACCTGCTCGCTTTGCGAGGAACGAATCTGCAACACGGTCGAGCAGGATCGTCACCGGTATCGCTTCGCGGTCCCCGGCGGCGGACCGAACAGCCCGGGATACTGCCATGGCACCCATCGCTCCCACCTGCATGTCGACGACGACGGAATCGACGTTCTCGGCGTACGCGGCTGCGGCTGCAGTCTGCGGGTCGGTGTGATCGATCAGTGTGACATCGGCACCAGCGAGGGCTGCATGGACGCGGTTGCGGACCGAAACAGAATCGGTGACGAGGAGGATCGTGATCATGGCCACAAGCGTACCGCGAGTGGGGCACTGGACGGAACTGCAACGGGCGCGGTCTCCGTATCCTGCCGATGTGCGTTCACTCAGGTTTCTCGTCGTCGGTTCACTCGTGGTCTTCCTGGTCTTGTCCGTTTCCGCGGCCTTCGGCCAGACTCCCGAGGATCCGGTCGTCGTGATCGAGGTCGGGGACCCGATGGACCAACGTGAGATCGAGTATGTGGCGACTGCCCTCGCAACCCCGGATGTGCACGCCTTCGTGCTCAAGATCAACAGCCCAGGTGTTTCCTCAGGTGACCTCTCGGTGTTGTTCGACGCAGTTGCGAGCGCTCCGGCGCCTGTGATCTCGTGGATCGGGCCGAATCCGTCCGTTGCATACGGGGGAGCTGCGTATCTGGCGAACAGCTCTGATGTCCGGTCGGCGGCACCCGGGGCCATTGTCGGCTACCTCGACCCGGCAGTACAGCGATCGGGTGACGGCCCTCCGAGCGTGAGACCCGGTCCCGACCCTGACCAGTGGGCGACAACCCAAGCCGA
>CAYTWC010000323.1:0-2615 GCA_964441975.1 uncultured Acidimicrobiaceae bacterium
CGTCCGCGCCGACCATCTGCGCGATCTTCGCCGCCAGCCGATCGTTGTCGCCAAGCTTCACCTCGTCCACGACCACCGTGTCGTTCTCATTCACGATGGGGAGGACACCGATCTCAAGCATGCGCAGCATGGCGCTGCGTGCATTGAGGTACTGGCTGCGATTGCCGAGAACGTCTCTCGTCAAGAGGACCTGTCCGACCTCGATACCGTGTACCCCGAGGAGCGAGGAGTAGCGCTCCATCAGGCGTGTCTGACCGACGGCGGCTGCGACCTGCAGGTCGGCGATCGCCGTCGGGCGCTGTGTCAAGCCCAACGCAGGGAATCCGGCCGATATCGCACCGGACGTGACCAATACCACCGGATGGCCGTTCGATCGAAGCTCTGCGACCTGATCGACGACTCGCTCGATCGCGGCATCGTCGATTCCACCCTGCGGGGATGACAGGCTCGACGACCCGACCTTGACCACCACCGCGCCCTCGGGTGGAACGGGATATCTCATGCGTACGCCTCGTCCTCGGTCTCCTCGTCCGGATCGAACGTGAAGACAATCGAACCGATCCGCACGTCGTCACCCTGTTCGGCACCGGCTTCGATGAGCCCGCTCACGATGCCGCTTGCGACCAGGCGTTTCGCTACGAAGTCGGCGGCCTCGGGATTCGTGAGGTCCGACAAGTTGACCGCGCGGACTGCAGCGATGCCTTCGACCACCCACTCGCCCGAATCGCGTCTGATGGTGAACCCGTCACGCAGGGGTCGATGCAGTATGAACCCTTCGCGTTCGGTTGCAGGCATCTCAGCCTCGACACCATCGACGGCTTCCACGACGCTATACATGAGCGCGTCAAGGCCCTCACCGGTCATGGCCGAGATCTTCAGTACGTCGCCAGGGAGTTCAAGGCCGTCGAGTTCGTCGTCGGACAACAGCTCGATCTTTGACAGTGCAACGACCCTCGGGCGAGCCGCAAGTCTCGGGTCGTGTTGGGCGAGTTCCGAGAGCAGCACGTCGAGTTGCCGCTTGGGTGAGTCCGTCTGGAGCGAACTCGGATCGATCAGGACGATGAGCGCCCGTGCGCGTTCGGTGTGCCGCAAGAACTCGTGCCCGAGGCCCTTCCCCTCAGCTGCGCCTTCGATGAGTCCGGGAATGTCGGCGAGGACGAGTTCCCGATCGCCGACCGTTACGACGCCAAGGTTGGGTTCCAGGGTGGTGAATGGATAGTCGGCGATCTTCGGTTTTGCGGCCGAGATGCGCGAGATCAGCGTCGACTTGCCCGCGTTCGGGTATCCGACGATGGCGGCATCCGCGAGGAGCTTGAGTTCGAGTGTCACCTCGACCTCCTCGCCGTATTCGCCCTGTTCAGCAAAGGTCGGGGCCTTTCGATTCGGTGAGACGAACGCTGCGTTCCCCTTGCCTCCCTTGCCACCGCGTGCCGCAACGACACGCTGCCCCTCCTCGACGAGGTCTGCGATGACGACTCCGTCCGTGTCCTGGACGATCGTGCCGAGCGGCACCGGAAGCACAAGGGATTCGCCTCGCTTGCCGTGGCGGAGCTCCCCCTCACCGTGGGTACCGCTCGGTGCCTTCCACACGGGGTGACGTTCGTAGCGAAGGAGGGTCGGAACGTTCGGGTCGGCGACGAGGATCACGTCACCGCCGGAACCGCCCGATCCGCCGTTCGGCTTGCCCTTCGGGAGTCCTTTGCGACGCAGGAAGGAAGACACCCCGGCGCCGCCGTTGCCTCCCCGAAGCGTGAGCCTCACACTGTCTATGAACATGTTCCCTCGGATTCCGTGACCGACACGCTAGTGGCGTGCTGACGTGCCAATGCAAAAGGGCCGACACGGTGGTCGGCCCCTTGCGTCTGATCTGTTTCGGCTGGCTACGAACCGGCGATGACCGACACCTGACGGCGTCCGCGGCGTGCCCCGTACTTCACTGTCCCTTCGGAGAGCGCGTACAGCGTGTCGTCGCTTCCGCGGCCGACATTGTCACCGGGATGGATACGGGTTCCGCGCTGGCGAACGATGATTGCGCCGGCGGTAACGGTCTGGCCGTCGAAGACTTTCGGACCGAGCCGCTTCGCCTTTGAATCCCTACCGTTCCGGGTTGAGCCGCTTGCTTTGGTTTTCGACATCGCTACTCCTCCTCGGTGGCGTCGGCCTCGGACGCCGCCGGGGCTTCCTTGGCCTTGGCAGCCTTCTTCTTCGAACCTGCAGCCTTGATCGATGTGACCTTGATCGTCGTGTACTTCTGACGATGGCCCTGGCGACGGCGGTAGCCGGTCTTGTTCTTGTACTTGAAGATATCGATCTTCGGTCCAGCGGATTCGCCGACAACCTCGGCGCTGACCGATGACTTACCGAGCACGCCGGCGTCCGAGATCACGGTGCCGTCGTCGGCAACGATCAACAGCGGTGTGTAGGACACCGTGTCGGAGCCCTTGATACGTTCAACGTCGAGGACATCGCCCTCGTGAACCTTTGCCTGCTTCCCGCCGGCGCGGATGATCGCGTACATAAATCCTGGTGGTTTCTCACATGCCGGAGCTTCTTACGATCCGACGCGGTAGCGCGTCCGTACACCGGACGCAGACCCAATACTAGCGCCCACCGCT
>CAYTWC010000324.1:0-2592 GCA_964441975.1 uncultured Acidimicrobiaceae bacterium
GTGCGCTCGCATCGAGGATGACGAAGTCGATCTTCCGCTGTTTGAGCTCGTATCCGACGGCGAGGCCGGTCTGCCCGCCACCGATCACGATGGTGTCGAAGGAATCCGTGTCGAGTTGGGCATCTGTCATGGTGCGAATCCTTTCTTGTCGGAGTCCGTCCAACGTATGCCAGGAACGCGTTCGCCGCATCGCCCAAACCACCCATCTCTTGGACGCCGCCGTGTGGGTCTTTCTACCCACAGAGTGAGCGTTGGGTCCCCGACCGGTCGGCCGAAGTGGGGGCGGGGATCGTTCGGCGCTACGCCAGTCCGTTGCGGATCGCCCAAGCCGTAGCGGCGGCTCTCGTCGGGACGTCGATCTTGGTGAAGATGTTCGACACGTGTCGGTCGATGGTGCGTTCGCTCACGACCAGGTCGGATGCGATCGCTCGGTTGGTGGCACCCGACGCCACCATGCGGAGCACCTCCACTTCGCGGTCTGTCAGTCCCGAGGGCCACTCCGTCTTCGGCGTGCCCATGTCGTCGATGGCTCGTACGTCGGGTTCCGCACCGAGCTCAGCGAGTGCGGCTCGTGCGGCGCGGCACTCGAGATCGGCGCCCTCGGTGTCTCCGCGAGCCGCTAGGGCGCGTGCCAAATCGACCCGACACACGGCGAGTTCGTAGGGAAACGACAGGGATTGCCAGACCGCTTTTGCCTTTTTGAGCTGCACGACCGCTTGGGTCACGCGGTTCTCGGCCATGGCAACCCCTCCCTCTGCCTGCGCTGCCCAAGCCACGTGCGCATCCGTGCCGGTGGATTCCGCAAACTCGGTCAGTTCGTGTGTAGCAAGTGTCGCGCGTGCAACATCGCCGACCGCGAGCGTCGCCTTGACGTAGGCGGGAAGAAGTCGGACGCGATCGAACATGCCGTCCGTCTCGGCGAGTGATTCCTCCAGCGCAACACTCGCCGCATCGGCGTGTCCCCGCGCGAGTTTGAGGAGGGCGAGACCCGGCATCGGGTCGCCGCCATCGAGCCCGACCTGTCGGTATGTCGCTTCGGCGGCGACGTAGTCGCCACGCATGCGTTGGATCTCACCGAGTTGGTAGTGCGCCTGGGCAGCGATCCGGAATCGTGCGCCAGCTTCTCTCGCACGAACCGCCTCGGAGGCGGCTTCCGGCCACGCCCCTTGGAGACGCAGGATCTCGGACCGGTGGGCGAGACATTGGTCGTTGAACGCAACCAGGTCGGGCTGTTCCCCGCACCACTCGGTCAGCGAATTCGTCCATTCGGCTGCGCGTGTGAACGCGTGGGTCTCGTAGCACCCTTCGAGGATCGCGCAATACACCAGTCCGGTGGCCATGGGGGACAACTGGGAGCCGGTCACCGAGATCATGATCTCGTCGAGAAGCCTGAGACCTTCGTCGGTGCGCGACAGTTTCAGGAGGGCCCTGGCACGGGTCTGGGCGGCGAGGGCGGTCAGGTCGGGGTCGTTGAACCGTCGTCCGATGTCAGCAGCCCGTCGGCCGATGTCGGCCACTGCTTCGAAGTCGCCTGCGGCAACGTTCCGCAGCATGACCGGCATGAGGGCGTACCCCCGCTCGACACAATCTTCGGGGGCAGATTCGAGGAGCCGGTCGCATACCTCGAGCCAGCCGCTCGCTTGGGGGAACTTGCCCCGACTTGCGAGATTCATGGCGAGCCATAGACCTGCACGGGCCGCCCTGAGTGGGTCACCATGCTCGATGTACGCGTGGTGTGCCCGCTCCTGGATGTCGAGCATGTCCCGGACCCGCCCGAGCATGAAGGCGGTCATGGCGAGCAGTTCCATGTCTCGGGGTTCGAGATCGCCTGTTGCGTCCAGCGCTGAGAACGACTCGAACGCGGACGTCCACGAGCGTTCCGCATACGACGCCCGACCGCGCGCCAGGAGGTCCGATCCGGATGTCTCGCCGTTGGAGCGCATGCGTGAAACGCTACTCGTTCCGACCGGCGGCGTGCGCGAACCGACCGCCGGTCACGTGGTGTGAGACCGGCGGTCGGTGGGTGCTCGTCGTTGCTATTCGGTGACGATGATCTCGGCGAACATGCCTTGGACGAAGTGCGGTGGTCCGCCCTCGACCTCAGGAGGCCCTTCGGATGTGGCCGCTGCTGCGAGGTATTCGTCCGGATCGGCACCGGTCGGGATGGCGCACACGATCACGTACCTTCCAGGTTCAGTCAGCGTCCCGTCACCTACGGCGGGGATGGCTTCGCTCGATCCCGGTGGCGAGATCAGGACGGTCGAGACCTCTGCGAACAGGGCACCGAGCTCCTCGGGCGGCAGTGCCACGATGTCCTGCGCCGTTCGTGTGTCGTCATCGGCGAGTCTGACTGCGACGAACTCATGCAGCTCCGTCTCGGACTCGTTCACGAGCGTGAACGCCGTGCCGGCGGACACCTCGGTCGGGAGCCCGGCGTAGGCGTAGTCGAGCAGGGTGACCTCGACCGTCTCGGGAGCAGGCGGTGCGGTCGTGGTGGTCGGTGCCTGTGCGGTGGTTGTCGTGTCGGACGCCCCGCTCGAGCAGCCGACAAGGATCACTGCGCAGGCAAGCACCGTCGATGCCAGTCGTCGG
>CAYTWC010000325.1:0-2550 GCA_964441975.1 uncultured Acidimicrobiaceae bacterium
GAATCGCACGCGGCGCGTATGCAGCGTATGCGGTGGCTGATGCCAAGAAGCTGAGCCACATGCCCGAGGCAACGTCATTCGAAGCAGCTGCTGTGTCGGCCGTGTCCGGAATCACGGCGCTTCAGGCGTTGACCGACGTTGCCGCGATCGAGCCCGGGCAGACTGTTCTCGTCATCGGAGCATCAGGTGGAGTCGGATCGTTCGCCGTACAGATCGCTCGGGCGCTCGGCGGCCGGGTCACCGGTGTCGCCAGCGGTGCCAAGGCCGACCTTGTCGCTTCCCTCGGTGCTGACCGGGTGATCGACTACACGAAGGATGACTACCTCGATGGCCGCACGACCTACGACATCATCATCGACACCGGCGGTCGCAACCCGGTTCGTCGGCTTCGTCGGGCCCTCAAACGCTCGGGCACACTCGTGATCGTCGGTGGTGAGGGCGGCGACCGCTTGACGGGAGGAATCGGTCGACAGATGCGAGCAACACTCGTCTCACCGTTCGTCCCCCAGAAACTTGGGACGTTCATGAGCAAGGAACATCATCGTTCGATCGACCGACTCGCAGCGATGATCGCAGAAGGGCAGGTCACACCTGCCGTTGGCGAACGGTATGCCCTGTCCGACGCTGCCGAGGCGATCCGCAGACTGGCGAACGGGGACTCGGCTGGCAAGTCGGTCATCACGATCGGGGATGCCGACAATGCATGAGGAACACAACAACAGGCGCTCCCTGCGCTCACTTCTCCCGTGGTGCTGGCTCGCCGTCACTGTCTTCTTGCTCGGGGCCGTGTTGGTCACGGCCATCCCGGCCTGGTTGGTCGCCGTGTGGGTGGCCACGACGCTCATCACCGTCGTGCGTGAGGGTCGCCGGCGCGAGAACGAAAACGCCTGCTGATACCGACTCAGATGAGTTCTGCCAAAGCGGCGAGGAGACGATTGACGTTCGACATCCGGGCGCTGTGGCCCATGGTCGATACTCGCCAGATCTTTCCGGCGACATCGCCAAGTCCGCCTCCGACTTCGATGTCGTAGTCGTCGAGCAGGGTCCGTCGGTTCGGTCCGTCCTCGAAACCCTCAGGCAAGTACGCCGTCGCGAGATGCCCGAGTCGGTGTCCCTCGGCGGCGTACGGCGTGAACCCGAGCTCGACGAGTCCCCCGGCGAGGGCACCGCCACATGCGCTGTGGCGGGCGTGGACGTTGTCGAGTCCCTCCTCGAGCATCTCGCCGAGCACGGCGTGCAGGGCGCGGATCTCGTTGATCGGTGCGGTGTGGTGATAGGCGCGACCCGAGCCGCCTCCGCGGACGTACGCCGCGATCAGATTCAGGTCGAGGTACCACGACGATGGCCTCTCGAGCATGCGGTCGAGCGCGCGGTCGCTCGCGGTGAAAGGAGACAGCCCGGGGGAGGCCCCGAGACACTTCTGCGTGCCTGCGTACGCAATGTCGACGCCCCATTCGTCGAGTTCGACGGGGATTCCACCGACGGACGTCACGCAATCGACGACGAGAAGAGCGTCGCCTTTCCCCGCACCGATCGGCGCGATGTCGGACCGCACCCCGGTTGATGTCTCTGCGTGGACGACGGCGATGATGTCGGGTGAGTCATGGGCGTCGAGAACCCGCTCGGCAGAGACAGGTTGGCCCCACGCATGGTCGACCCGGACCACTTCGGCTCCGAGCCGCTCGGCGACATCGCACATCCGATTGCCGAACACGCCGTTGACGCCCACGACGACGACATCTCCCGGCTTGACCCAGTTGACGAAGGCGGCCTGCATGCCTGCCGATCCGGTCCCGCTGATGGGGAAGGTGAGGGCGTTGGAGGTCCCGAACACGGTTCGGAGGCGTTCGTTGGTCTCGTCCAGGATGTCAAGGAACACCGGATCGAGATGTCCCATCATTGGTCGCGATGCGGTCTCAAGGGCCACCGGGTACACGTTCACGGGACCGGGCCCCATGAGCAATCGTTCAGCTCGTACTCGCACGTTCGTCACTTGGATTCCATCCTGTCGGCACCGAGCGACAGGCTAGGTGTGGTCCGGTCGGTCGAAGAAGCGGGCCTACTGCGACCTGATGATGCGCCACTCCATCCTGGCAACGGGGGAACCGGGCTACGCTTGCTGAGTCATGGACACTCCTTCGAGACGTGATGCTGCCTGAACTCCTGTTGATTGTCGGACTGGTGCTGGTCAACGCCGTCCTATCAGGGAGTGAACTGGCTCTGATCTCGCTCAGCGAGGCCCAGTTGACGCAGATGGACGGTCGCGGCGGCAGTGCCCGGATCGCGGCACGGCTTGCGAGAGACCACAATCGGTTCCTGGCGACGATTCAGATCGGCATCACACTCGCCGGATTCATGGCTTCGGCGGTGGCAGCGGTATCGCTGGCTGAACCCCTCTATCCGATGTTCGAGATCTTCGGTGATGCCGGGGAGACACTCGCCGTGATCACCGTCACGATCGTCCTCGCGTTCGCAACGCTTGTATTCGGTGAGCTCGTACCGAAGCGACTCGCACTGCTTCATCCCGTTCGGTGGGCTTCGACGTTCGGT
>CAYTWC010000326.1:0-2529 GCA_964441975.1 uncultured Acidimicrobiaceae bacterium
GATGACCACGCCTAGCGCTGCAAGGACGCTCGACGGACTCGGTCCAAGACCGGTTCCTGCAAGATCCAGGATCCACGATCACACATAGTCGTTCTTGCGGAGCCAGGCGAGCGAGACGGCACCCCAGAACGGCGGAAGCGCAAACGTGACGACTCGGTAGATGATCGCCGCCGCTGTCGCATCGCTCGAACTGAGTCCGACGCCGACCAGCCCGGCCGCGAGAACCGCCTCTTGCACGCCGACGCCACCCGGTGTAGGCGCCAACCCACCCAGAAGGACCGCGCCCACGACGACGGCGAGCGCTGCCGCGAAATCGACCTGCTGGCCGATCGACTGGACCGCGATCCACATGGTGATACCGAGGATCACCTGGGCACCAAGATTGCTCGAGAAGAGCACGACAGCCCGTTTCGGCTCCTCGACGAGGACGCTCATGGCATCGCGCACCTGCCGCAGGATCTGGAGTACCTGATCGCGCACCTTTTTCACGGAGAAGATCACGACGATGCCCGCGACGATGACCACCAATACCAAGAACAGGATCAGGGCCCAATCGAGACCGCCGGAGTCGGGCGAACCGAACCCGAAGTTCACATCGCCGAGCGCAAACGTCACGAGCAGAATCGCGACCTGCACCAAGAACATCGAGAAGCCGTCCAGAGCTCCCTGTGTCACCGCCGCGGTCGGGCTCATGCCGAACTTGCGGAGATAGGCGATATTCGTCGCGATGCGACCCGCCGCACTCGGGACCGCCACCCCGATGAACTGGATAGCCGACTGCAGGACGATCGTGGGCCCGAGTGGGAGCGGCACCCTGACAACGGCCATGAGCGAAATGGCATACGGAAGCAGCACGAGCTGGGCGATCACCAAGGCAACGAGCACCCACCGCCAGTTGGCACCCTGGATCGTCTCCCATACCTCGGCAAAGTCGATCCCGGCGATCTGGCGCAGGATCAGCGCAGCGAACATGATGATGAGCAGGGTGATCACGATGTCGGTGACCTTGACGCGCCGCAGACGAACCGGCGAAGGCTTGTCGATACCGGTCGATTCGATCACCCGTTCCTTGATCGCCTTGATCAACTTCCCGGGTTTGTCCATATCACGGCGAGTCCCTGCTGGGATAGCCGGCACCTGGAGGTATGGAACACACTGTTCGATGGCGTCGCCTCCGAGCCCGTCGATGGCCACCTCGACAGCCCGATCCACGCCGACAATCTGAGCAGTCGCGACGAGGAGCTGCACCGTGTCCAACGCGATTCTCGCCTCGGTCGCTGACAACGAACCGGACTGGAACCCCGTCAGGATCGGAGTTCCATCGTCGATCGCTACCGCTGCGAGCCCGAGAGATCCGGGTGATATCTGGGCGTCATGGAGCCGACCGACCTCTCTCCAGACATCGTGCAGAAGGTCATCGGTCAGGTCGTCCGGCCGCAGGGACGATGCATCGACTCCGCGACGTTCGGTGACCAGGACTGCATCCCCTTTCTCGGATGTTGCTGCAACGATGACGCCAGGGCACGCAACCCCGGCCGCGTCGGCGAGCACGGTCACGAGCCCTTCGTGCTCAACCTGCTGGAGGCGCGACCACGGGACGTCGGGTCCGATGTCTCGGTACCAAAGGTCTCGCCACATCCGTGAAAGCACCTGTGCGTCACGGGCGTCGCTGCCGTAGACCTTGATCGTCAGCGCTCGTCCCGTGTCGTCGACGCCGTGCATCGTCCTTGCCCCCCACGTCTGAACGGGCGCGGGTGCGAGATCAACCAGTCGGATCCCCAAGGATTCGAGTTGGCGCGAGATCTCCTCGTTCCGCGGGTACGCAGCCGGCGAACCGAAAGCGAGGGCCACCGCAGCAGCCGAGAGAACGCCGATACCCACCGCACCGAATATGTCGGTCGGCACGCCGAGCCCGAGGCCGAGACCGGAGATCGACACGACCGCTACGAAGAACCAGCCCAGCCATCGAATCGACCGTGTGACGTGCGGACCGGCCGAGAGCACCAGTGCTGTCACGGCTCCGACGCGCAGCACGGGAAACCGTGGAACCGCAATGGCGTCCCCGAATTCGGGGAACACGATCGGCCACGAACCGTCGATCAACCTGGCGAGAACGAGTCCGATCGCGAGGGCAACAGCCAGAGCGAGCACCATCGAGCCGAGGATGTCCCAACGTCGGCGGATCGCTGCCATCACCATCAACCAAAGACCGAACACGGCCGACACGGCGAACCCGATGACGAACACGCTGCTGATCCAGGATGGGAGGTCCGCGACCGCTGCACCGAGTGCTTCGTCGAGATCCGCCTGGCGCGACGCGACGTACGCGCTACCGGCCAGGAGGAGCACGCCGAAGAACGCCGACATGAAGTCGCCGGCGCGCCGGGCCCTGGGTTGGTCCGTCGACGAAACGAACAGGCTCGAGACCTTCACGCGCAGGCTTCCTGGGGGAACCCGAGTTCGTCGACCCTTCGGAGCGCCCGGGTTTGTGCTGGTGCGGTCTCGATCATCCGAGCCATCCTAGAAGGC
>CAYTWC010000327.1:0-2523 GCA_964441975.1 uncultured Acidimicrobiaceae bacterium
AACGACACCAGCTTTGATCCGGTGATCTCCGACGATGGTCGGGTCACCGTATTCGGCTCCGATCTCTTCGTTGCCGAGGACGACGGCGAGGATCAGGGCGAGCACGACAAGTCCACCGACGATGCCGATGATGAGACCTGTCTTGCTCCCCGATCCTGTTGACTGTTTCGTTGTCATGGTGTTTCTGCCCCTGCGTCGACTTCCGAGGACGCGTCGCTTGCTGGAATCTTTGCGTTGACCCTGTCTGCCCACAGCAGGGTAAGGATGAGAAGGAAAGCACTCGCCGACATATACGGAATCGAAACGAAACCGAACTTCAGGATCAGCGCCGCGCTGCATGCAGGTCCGGTCGCTGCACACGACCCGGCATCGAGATCGGGATACATCTGAATAAAGCGGTGGTAGATCGCAATGACGGCGCCGATCGCGGCCAGCGTCGCGGCGTAGAGCCGAATGACTCCGTCCTTCCTGAACGCAGCAATCAGCAGGATGACTGCAAGCGGGTACATCGCGATGCGTTGGAACCAGCAGTACCGACACGGGATGAGGTGGGCCACCTCGGACAGGTACAGACTGCCGAGCGTGGCGGACGTGGCCACACCAGCAGCGAGCCACAGCGTTGCGCCCCGCAGGAATTCGAAGGGACTGACATTCGCACGTCGTCCGACGAGACCGACGACCACCAGACCCACGGTCGCGACATTCGCGAACAGCGCCGCGATTGCGAAGAACGTCGACATCGTCGTGAAGGTCATGGTCTCCGATCCGTTGGGATCGGAAGCTACCAGTGGATCAGGGATATGCGCGACCGCTGTAGCCTGCCCGCCATGAACGGACCGCTCTTCTTCGCCGCCTTGATGGCGGTCGTACTCGCCTTCGGCATCGCGATGTTCTGGCAGGAGTCGAAGCGGATGCGCCATCGAGAGGCGATCTACGGTGTCGAGGACTCGATCGAGTTCGTGTGGGAGTCACTCGGCGAGGACAAACGTGGGTTGAACAAGAGTGACGTTCGTCGGATCCTCGAATGGGAATTGCACTATCTCCAGCAACCACACCTGTGGGCAGAAGAGGGAGAGGCCGTCGTCGGCAGCACCGCATCGGCCCAGTACGTCCAGGATCAGGCCCTCGCGGGCGGACACGCGTATGAACCGGAGCAGATATTCATCGTGCTCGAATACCAGGCCGCCTACCTTCAGGCAATCGGCGCCATCGCCGACGAGGCCGAGTAGTCGGTTCCCAGGCGGCCGCCGTGACCCAACCGCGGCCACTATTTGGGGCCTGTCCATACAATCCCAGCGTTCCGGAACGATTGTCGGAGGATCGATGTCACGCTCCAGCTCGAAGAGACACATAGTCGCGGTCGTCATGGCCTTTGCGTTGCTTGTTTCTGCGTGCGGAGGGTCGTCGGACGCATCCGGTGACCTGCCTCCCGCGGACAGCCTGCCGGACCTCGAGTTCGGTCGTGGTGAGATGCCGATCACCGTGCCTGAGAATTGGCCGATGCCTGCACAGCACTCGATCGGCGCAACCATGATCGACGGGACCCGGGTCCTGACCGAGGTCACGTACACCGCGGGTGGGACCGCCGATGCGATGGCGAATTTCTACGAGTCAGCGCTGCTGGGCGCAGACTATGAATTCGAGACGACCGAGGTCTCCGAGACCGAGTTCGACATCGCATTCTCGGGCAACGGCATCGAAGGAAATCTTCTCCTCAAACAGCTCGCCCCGAATGTCACGGGAGCTACGCTCAGGTTCACCTACTCGTCCTGAGCTCAGGAGGTGGCACGATGGCCAGACTCTCCCGATTCGAAGACCACCGCTACGTCGGAACCCGCGATGACATGTGCGTGTACGACTGCGATGACGAAGACCAGTTCGAGATTCTGAGCAGGCGCGTCCAGGAGGAGAACCTCATGAACCGGAAGCTGCTCCAGGGCTTCGGCGCAGACAGTCTTCCCGAGGCGAGGAACCGCGGCTACAAGCCCGTTTGACAGCTCGGGTCGAAGCGTGAACACGTGATGTGGGCATGCTTGATCTGGCAGCAATCCTCAGCGCGTTGAGGTCAGGAACGCGGCGACGTCATCGGCGAGGCGTTCGTGTTTGAACACGAAGAAGTGGTCCGAACCGCGGTAGATGGAGATGTCCGCATTGATGGTGTGGGCGTAGGCATTGAGTTTCGGCACATCGACGAACTGATCGCGCTCGCCGACGATGAACAACCGATCGGCCGACGCAAGTGCCGTCGGCACGGGAAGGTCAGGCGTGAGCGCGCTCTCGACCGGCGGGGCGATTCCGACGTACGCGATGGTCGAGTGGAACTTCGCTTGCCACAGCAGAGCCATCGCGGCACCAAACGACCATCCGGTGATGCCAGACATCGGTGGGAGTTCGTCATCGATCAGCCCGGCGACTGATGCAACATCGCTCAGTTCACCGACGCCATCGTCGTGGGTCCCGGTCGATTCGCCGACGCCCCTGAAGTTGAAACGGACCGTGGTGAAGCCTGTCGATGTCAGCGTC
>CAYTWC010000328.1:0-2522 GCA_964441975.1 uncultured Acidimicrobiaceae bacterium
CTCGATCCTCGATCCGCGAACGGTGACCTCCAGAAGCGCCGCCCTTCGATCGTCTCCTCGTCTCCTCGAAGATCGTCTTCTCGTCCGCTCGTCCGCTCAGTGTCCTGCTTCGGCGAGCGTTCTGCCGACACCGAAGGAGACCTTCAGCGGCACGCGAAGCTCGGTGACGTGTTCCATCGTGTCGACCGTCATCGTCGTGATGGCATCGAGCTCGGGATCCGGGACCTCAAGTACGAGCTCGTCGTGGATCTGGAGCAGCATCTCGGCCCCCGACCCCGCGTCGCGAAGCTTGCGCTCGAGCTCGATCATCGCCTTCTTTATCACATCGGCCGCCGAGCCCTGGATCGGTGCGTTGAGTGCCATCCGCTCCCCCATCTGCCGATCACTTGTTCGTCGGCTGTGGAGCTCGGGTAGGTATCGACGGCGTCCCAGAATCGTCGTCGTGTATCCCGTCTGCTTCGCCTCGTCGACAAGCCCACTCATGAATTCCTTCACATCGGGGAACTGCACGAAATACGCGTCGATATGGCGTTGCGCCTCACTGCGTTCGATATCGAGCCGCTGAGCGAGACCGTACGCCTCCATGCCGTAGAGCAGACCAAAGTTGATCATCTTCGATGTTCGCCGCATGTCGTCGGTGACGGCGTCCAGTTCCACGTCGTTGACGCGTGCCGCCGTGGCTGCATGGATATCGACATCGTTGCGGAACGCTTCGACGAGGCCGGGATCGCCGGACATGTGGGCAAGGATCCGCAATTCGATCTGTGAGTAGTCGGCGACGAGGAACTGACTGCCATCATCCGCAATGAACGCCTGCCGAATCGCCCTGCCTTCCTCCGAACGCGCAGGGATGTTCTGCAGGTTCGGGCGCTCCATGGAAAGTCGTCCGGTCGCCGCACCCATCTGGTTGAAGCGACCACGCACCCGGTTGTCGTCGTCGACGAGGCCGAGGAGGGCATCGACGTATGTCGACCGGAGCTTGTCGAGCTCCCGGAACAGCAACAGCTTCGAGACGATCTCGTGCTGATCGGCCAGCTTCTCGAGTACCGATGCATCCGTCGAAGGCGCACCCTTCGGGGTCTTCTTGAGGATCGGGAGTCCGAGCTGTTCGAAGAGAACCTTGCGAAGCTGGAGGGTCGAATTCACGTTGAACTGCGAACCGGCGAGTTCGTGGATCTCCGTCTGGAGGACGCCGATGCGTTGTTGGAGATCAGCACCGAATTCCTCGAGGAATGGAACATCGAGCCGCACACCCGCGCACTCCATTTCGGCGAGGATGGCTATCAACGGCAGCTCGATGTCGTTGTACAGATCGATTCCACCCCGAGCATCCATCTGCGTCGTGAGGGCTGGAACGAGCTCGGCTACCGCGATCGCACGCCGTGCAGGTGTTTCGACATCGAGTTGCGTCTCGTCGAACGAGAACGCCGCTTGTGATCCTCCACTGTCACCGCGATCGGATTCATCGACATCGATCCCGAGTTCCTTGTAGGCGAGATCCTCAAGGCTCGGAGCCCGCTGTGCCGGGTTCACGACATAGGCCGCGAGCATCGTGTCGAAGACGACACGGGGCACCGGCAGTTCGGATTCGATGATCGCGACCAGAAAGGGTTTCATGTCGTGGCCGACGATGCCTCCGCTGTCCGCAAGTGCGGCCAACAGACCTTGGGCGTGCTCAAGCGGCACGTAGGTGCATGGATCGGCTGCGACCACGAACCCGACCAACTCGTCGGCTTCCCATACGGGATCGACCGCGATCGGTTCTTGCGACGCAAGTGCCGATGCCTGCGCGTGACTTGTCGCCGTGATGACCTCGACGTCGACGACAGCCCGTTCGGCGACCGTCACACCACCGAGCTCGTCGAGCCGCTGCCACAGGCTCCGGAAGGCGAGCTCGTCGAAGAGTGCCCGCACGGTGTCACGGTCGAACGGTGTGAGGACGAGATCGGTCGGATCGATGTCATCGATCGCACCGACGCGGACCATCGTCATGAGATCCCGATTCAAGAACACCTGGTCCTTCGATGCCGCGAGGTTCTCACGGAGCTTCGGGGTCAGCTCCTCGAGACCCTCATACAGCGCCTCAAGGCTCGGATTGGCGGCGATCAACTTCGCTGCGGTCTTCTCACCGACGCCCGGCACGCCCGGCAAGTTGTCCGACGAGTCACCCCGCAGCGCGGCGTACTCGACATAACGATCAGGAGTGATCCCATACCGCTCTTCGATCCACGCGGGCGTGGCATGGACCGTGTCCGAGATCCCTCGCCTGGTGTACAGGATCGTCAAGTCGTCAGACGAGAGTTGGAACGCATCGCGGTCGCCGGTCACCACCACGACGTCGTAGTCGAGATCGCGACCACGTTCGGCCAGCGTCGCGATGACGTCGTCCGCTTCGAATCCTGCGAGGCTCACCTGTGGGATCTCCATCGCCTCAAGCACCTGTCGTATCAACGGGAGCTGCGAGCGGAATATGTCCGGTGCCGATTCCCGGGTTGCCTTGTACTCGGGATATCGCTCGGAGC
>CAYTWC010000329.1:0-2517 GCA_964441975.1 uncultured Acidimicrobiaceae bacterium
GTTCTCGGCAGCCGACTACGCAGACCTCGCCCGGACGGATGACGGGACCTTGAGCCCGTTGTTCGCCACCGCCGAGACCGATGGGCGCATCGTGCAGACGCCGAACATACAACTCCCCGAGATACCACTCGAGAATGTCGAGTTCTGGACCGAGTACCCGGAAGACCTCGGAGCCCAGGTCGTCGGTGAGGCACGCGACATCACCCGCAACATGGACACCAACTTCGAGAAAGCCCTTGCCCTCGAGTCGTTCTTCAGACAAGACGGTGGCTTCGTATACAACACAAGCGTGCCGAGCGATTTCACCACGGACAATGTGTCCGATTGGCTGTTCGACGAGGACAATGAATTCACACGGAACGGGTACTGCGAACAGTTCGCGACCACCATGGCGCTCATGGCGCGAGCCGTCGGTGTCCCGTCGCGGGTGGTACTCGGGTTCACGGGAGGTCAACTGGTCAACGACGACACGGTTCTGATCCGAGACAAGAACGCACACTCATGGGTCGAGATCTGGATTCCTTCCCACGGATGGATGGCTTTCGATCCGACGCCGCGCTCGACGAACGCAACACCGACGATCGACTCCCAGATCGAAGAGACGCTTGGGTTCTCGGCGGCGGCGTACGTTCCGGAGATCCCGTCGGGCAACCTGGTGGACACCGGCACGGACGGTGCAGAAGCGTTCGACAACCCGTCACTCGTCGAGCGCGTCGAGCGCGATCCTGCATTCGCCGCCACCGGGGCCGGCGGTTCCGAGGATGCTGGTTCCTCCCTTCCGGACTGGGCCGGTCCTGCGCTGATCGCGTTGTTGGTGATCGCGCTCCTCGCGACGCTCGCTCCCATCACGAAATGGGTCCGACGGAAACGAAGAGCGCGACGCCTTGCGCAGGGTGACATCAGTGCTGCGTGGGACGACATCACCGATCGACTCACCGACCTCGGCGAACCATTCGATCCGGCCGCGACACCGGTCGAAGCAGCCGCAGGCTTCGACGATGCATTCCTCCCTCTTGCCAGAACCTACGGCGACGCCCTGTACGGAGAGAAGACATCGTCTGCGGCTGTGATCGACCGTGCAACGGTTGCCCATGAACGGGCAGAACAACATCTGACGACCCGCTACTCGCGGACCCAGCGGGTGATCGCCGCCTACCGCCCGACGAGGCTTCTGAACCGACTGAAGCGGTTCAGCTTCCGGTCAAACAAGTAGGAAGCTCGGCTCCCGCATCAGGTGGCTGCAGGATCCACGATCCACGATCCAAGATCGAAGATTCAGCCGGTCGCCTCGGTCTCTTCGGCGATGACGTCGTCCTGGACGACCGTCAGCATCTCACGAAAGCTCTGGCGGTCGAGCTCGAACTTGGTGACATCGTCCTCGACACTGAGGGCGATCTCGTCGATCTTGACGAAGAAGGCGAGCTGACCCTGCCGGAGTGCATTGAGCAGTTCTGTTTCGTCGTGGGCGACGGCGAAAATGGATTCACCGTCGGTGACGAGCTTCACCTCGGCAAGGTGATCGTCCATGTTCCCGGTACGCCGAAGGTAATCCCACGCACGCCGGACACGCTGAATCGAAAGACCGTTGTCGAGGAGGCTCTTGACCACCCGTAGGCCGACGAGGTCGCGAAAACTGTAGATGCGTCGACGACCCGGACGACCGTCCGTTGTCTGTACCGAAGGTTTCACCAATCCGACCTTGTCCCAGTAGCGAAGCTGGTGTGGCGTGCACGACGTAAGCTCGCACGCCTGTGCGGCGGTGAATCCCTCCAAAACAAACTCCCTTTGTAAAATCTGTGGTGGGTGAATGCGGCGACCCACACGTTGTGACCCCTACCTCAGAGGGAGGCAAGGGTCGGCTATCTTACTCGTCCCGACGCCACTTGCGCCTGAACTGTCCCACCCAAGCATCAACGGTGCCAGCGCCCGTCTGAAGGGACCTTGTCGACCGGATCGTGAGGGCCATCCACCCGGCAGATCCGACCATGATGAGGAACCCGATCCCAGCTATGACCCACGAAGCGGTGAACGAAGCGAACATGAGCACGGCACCGGCAACGAACGCCACGATGGCGAAACGCATCCTCCACCGGGTGCCATCACCGCGGACGGCCTTCGAGACCATCTCGGCGAGCTTCGGATCGTCCTCGTACAGCTGTCGCTCGATCTCGTCGAGAATCTTCTGTTCGTTTTCGTCCAGTGGCATGTCTCTTACCGTCGCTCCGGTCGACTTCCTCGACCCCAGTATACCGAAAGGTTCAAAAGCCGCTTCCAAGGTTTTTGACGAATCCTGCGTCGGCGCATCACTGAGATAACGAATCGCGCACTGGCTTCGTTCCGATTACGAACATCCGATACGCTCCGACCATGGCACCACCAACCGATGTCCTCCTTGTCCGCCATGGCCAGGTTCGGAACCCGAATCACGTCGTGTACGGACACCTCCCCGGGTTCGATCTCGACCCGACCGGCGTGTCGGAGGCACATGCCGTCGGCCGACACCTCAGCACGCTCCCC
>CAYTWC010000330.1:0-2507 GCA_964441975.1 uncultured Acidimicrobiaceae bacterium
TACTCACCGTCGGTGCATTCGTCGGCGCGTTCGTGGTGGCCCGAAATCTTCAACGCACACCCGGTGAGAAGGTGGTCGCCGGCACATACAACGCTCCACTCATCGAGGCCGGCATCCTGACCGAGATCGACGAGACGTCGCGTGAGCCGGCAATGGTCAGGGCCTTCGAGTGGACGCTCCTGGTCGTGCTGATGTCCTACGCGTTCTTCGACCGGGGTTTCGCATGGTTCCATGTCCCGGGTACGCCCTTGTTCGTCGGAGAACTCACGCTGGCGTTCGGCGCAGCGACGATGATGATGCACACCGCACCGGTGATGCGGGCCATTCGTCGGAGTCCCGCGATGCGGATTCTGCTCGTCTTCATGGCGTGGGGTCTCGGACTGTTGGTGCTGCTGGGAAGCCAATACGGGGTCGATGCGATAAGGGATTCCGTGTTGTGGTACTACGGGGCGGTCTCGATCTTTGTCGTGTACCTGCTCGTGTCGAACCCGCGGAGGATCCGGGGCTGGATGGCGGCGTTCAGCAAGGTGATCCCATGGCTCCTCGGCTGGTTGTTCATCGCCATCACGTTGGATTCCCTGCTCGGCAGCGGTCCACCGTTCGCTCCCGACAGTCAGGTCTCGATCTTCTCGCACTCTGCTGGGAACAGCGGTGTCATCGCCGCCATCTGCTTGGTGTTCATCTGGCTCGTCGACCGGGACGGTCGCTTCTACACACCGACGATGCGCTTGGGCCTGACCGCTACCGCGGGAGCGCTTCTGCTTTTTGTCGCACTCAAGAACCGAGGTGGGTTCGTAGCCGGAGCGATCGGCGTGGTTCTCATCCTCGTCTTCTTGAACCGTCACCGCCTCGATCTCGTCGTGATCCTCGTCGGGATCGCCACGTTGCTCGCATCGGTCGCCCTCGTCAGCCAGGTCAGCGTCGCGCTGTTCGGTGCGCGTGAGATATCCGCAGAACAGTTCTTCGAGAACATCACGAGCATCGTTTCTCCGAGTTCGGGAGGGCACCGACAGACCTCGACAACCGAGTGGCGCCTTGAGCTTTGGTCGCGAGTTCTCGCGGACGTGAACTCCGAGTTCCCGATCACCGGGTATGGGCCCGGACCGGACCTTGGCAAGATCTACAACGTGACGACCAACGTCGATGTTCCGCTCCGCAATCCGCACAACTCGCATGTCGGTGTCATCGCGCGCCTCGGTTGGGTCGGTTTCGGGCTCTGGGTCGTCCTCTGGAGCGTGTGGGCGCTTCTCCTTCTCGACCTGCGCGCCAAACTCGCACGTCTCGGACGCCACGCCGAAGCCGGCCTTGTCGCCCTTCCGATGATCGGGGCGGCGATGATCCTGGTCAACGCCTTCTTCGATCCGTCGATCGAGGGACCACAGGTCGGTTTCTGGCTTTGGTTCCTCTTCGGTCTCGGTGCCGCTTTGCAGCTGGTCTTCCACGGATTCCCGACCCTGTCGGGAAGAACGGCGCAGGCGCCGGAGATCTCAATCGAACTCCACGCGGAGTCACAAGGGCGGGCGTTCTGAGCGGTGCGGTCACGAAGCGGCTCGAGCGACTCGTAGAGCTCGCCGGGGGTCTCCCCGCCGGTGTGATCGATGCCGGATTCGCATCTCTCGCAACATTCGTCGCCGGGCTTGCGGCGGTCAACCTGCTCTCGAACGAGAACCGCGGGGTCTACGGCGTGTTCTTCGCCGCCTTCGTCGTGGGGACCACCTTCCCGCACAATCTCGTGTACCTGCCGTCACAGGTCTACGCGGTCGCGCAGCCACTCGCCGACCGCATGCGGTACATCGGACGGGTGACGGGGATCGGGCTCGCGTACTCGAGTCTGGGAGCGATCGCGATCGTGTTCGCCGCGGTTGTGACCGCATCCCATACTACCTGGCCCGTTACCGTCGCTCTCACCCTGACCGCCGGTCTGAGCGTGGCCGTTTCGGCGGCCCAGGACAACCTCCGGCGAATGCTTCATGTCCGCGAACGTCATTGGTCGGCTGCGTCCATGTCGATGGTCCAGTTGGCGGTGGTCTCGATTTCGGTCGTCACGATGCTGTCTCTTGACGTTCCCGTGTATTGGGTGCCGTTCGGCAGCCTGTTCATCGCGAACATCGTCAGCTCCACGTTGGGGTTTGTGCGGGCCGGGGGTCTCGGTGAATGGGATGCGCCGGTTGAATTGGCTCCGCGTTCTCTGGTGACGAGCGGGCGATGGCTGCTCGGTCAGGCGATTGTTCCCACGGGGGCAACGTTTCTCGCCACGGCGATCATCACGTCACTTGCCGGTGCCGCGGCGATGGGATACGCGGAAGCGGCGAGAATTGTAGCGCAGCCTGTCCTGGTCGTAGCGACCGGTCTCACCGCCGTTCTCGGACCGCGTGTCATGGCCGCCGGCGTCGGGCGCGACCAAGCGCGGGGGAGCATGATTCTTCGCCGGTTCTCCATCCTGACAATCATCCCGGGACTGCTCTAGCTGGCAATTGCGGGATGGGACGTCCCGGGGAATCCGATGG
>CAYTWC010000331.1:0-2498 GCA_964441975.1 uncultured Acidimicrobiaceae bacterium
CGTGGGGACAGGTCGTACACGATTCCTTGCCACATCTGACCATTTTCCGTCGGATCTTGACATCAGGCCCTGCATCGGGAAACGAGTGACCGTGCTGCTCGAGCCGTGCCCGCGCAAGCATGAACAACCGCCGCAGCTCCGGTTCGTCCATCTCGCGCACTGCGTCGAGCACGTCCCTGTCAATCGGCATCGGGACCTCCGTCGGTTCCGAAGGTGTCCGGATCGTCACCCACCGTCCACGGTCGTGTCACATCGGTCGTCAGGACGCGGCGATCGATCGTCGTCCACCCGACGGGTGCGGAGAACCGGCCAGCATGTTCATCGCACAGCAACATGCCGTGGTAACTCTTCTCATGGCCGCGGGCGACGTCCAGGTACGCCGTCGCCTCCGAGTGGCGGTATGTGAGCACGGTTGTCGCCCTCCCCTGGCATCGAATACAGCTGGGCATCATGAGCAGGTCAAGGTAGACACGCCCGGCACCCCCGGCAAGGACTCGGCACTCCGGTTCACCCGACAACCACCCCTGCGGATCTGGCAGCCTTGAGGAGATGCCGCTTGGGTGGCACACCACTGATGACGTCGACGGCATCGCCGTCGTCGTCGATGACAACCGTCAGCGGCACTGCAACAACTTCCCAAGCCTCGAACTGATTCGGTTCGAGTTCGTGGGTGACTTCACGAAACGGCACGGACAGTTCCTTCAGGCGGGCGATGGCCTTCTTGCACGACGAACAATCGGTGGATGTGAAGAGCACGACCCCCGGTCGATCACCGACGTCGCCGATGACGATCGATGGGTGCATCGGCTTACGGACCGCCTTCGCCAGATACGACACACCGACTGCAACAGCGATCACAACGGCGGCGATCGCGAGCCGAACCACGGGATCACTCACTGGGCTGTGATTCCTGCGAACAAGGCGACACCCCGGTCACTCTCCACTTCCCATGCGACCGAGACCGGCGATGTCGAGACGATCGAATATCCGAACGTCCCGATTCCGGCGTCGACCACGATCGGGAACGTGGTCCCCGGTTCGACGATCACATCGAACGGTGGCAACTCACTCTCAGCGAGCGGCTGCACGGTGATGCTCGCCGTGACGTCCTCGCCGTTCATGATCCAGACCGTCGTCTCTCCGTCCAACACCGTGTCGAACGGCACGATCCAACGCGAAGCCGGGGCCGCGGCACCAACGGTCCCCGCCAGCCCTCGGATGAATTCTTCTTCGGTCGGCGGTTCGGTCGTCGTGGTCTCGTCGCCAGCGACGGTCGTCGTCGTGTCCGCCGGCTCGTCACCCGGAAGCTCATCAGGATCGGCGACCGGGACCAACGCGATCACCGATGCAGCGACCGGGCTCGACGCTCTCAGTCGCACGCCGAACGGAGGGGCGGCAATGTCGGCGAGGGGGATGAGCGCGGGCGTCGATTGCCCGACCACGACTTCTCGTGCAGCGGGCACCGTTCCGGTCTCGGTGACGATGTCGACGGTCACCGTGATGTCGTCTGCGCCTGCCGACATCACCGATATGAACGGCTCCAGACGACCGGCAGTTGCAATCGGGAAGTCCCACGTCTGTGAAGGACCGCTACCCGGGATCATCGCCTCGCCGCGCTCGTCCGTCCGAACAAGGGCGGGGATGACGAGTCCGGCCCCCGTCTCGACGGTGAACACGAGCTGATCGCGGAACGGGAGGAACGGCTCCATGTCGATCGTCGTCCACGCCCGTCCGGCGACGTCGATCGAGTCGAGTTCAGCAACGAGATCGAGATTGAACTCCGAGTAGGCAGCAATCGAGACCTCGGCGTTGTCCGCGAACGGATTGAACAACCGAATCTCGGTGAACGTGCCGGTCTTGGTGGATCCACCGGTCAGATACCAGGTCTTCGGAACGGACACGGTGCAGCGGTCGCCTGAAACGAATGAGTCAGACAGCTCGAGTGCGACGACAGCCGCCGGGCCGTCCGTGAGCTCGACGATCGCCGGTGATTCGCCACGACGAGCAATGCTACCGACATCGATGCCCGCACCACCGGGTCCGATGAGATCGAATGGGAAGAGGGCGGGCTCTGAGTTCGAAACCGGATCGAGCAGCGTCAACAACGCCTCGACGTCGACGTCCGACGACACGACAACGGTCGAGTCAACGACGTCCCCCGCCTCGACCCACGGGCAATACCACGCGCTCGGTCGACCACCCGCTTCGTCGGGTTCGGTCGTGTCGGTCGAACCGAAATCGGGAGGAGACGGCGACGTCGGGGCGACTTGCACGAATCCGATGAACGCTATCGCCGCGGCGCCAGCGAGCAGAATCCATCGCCTCATCGGAACCTCCTTCCGACGAAGACCACGCCGATCAGGAGGAGAGCGGCGATCGCTGCGGCCAACGCCTGCATCCGACGGCCTCGATCCGGGGTGTACGTCACGATCCCGGTCTCGGCCGAAACCTCGTTCATCTCACCGACCGTGACTCTCGGAGCGGGACCCCATCCCGGA
>CAYTWC010000332.1:0-2490 GCA_964441975.1 uncultured Acidimicrobiaceae bacterium
GTTCCTTCTCGCTCTGAATCACACGGTCGAGCCGCTGGATGACCTCAAGGTGCGTCAGGCGTTGGACCACGCGATCAACCCACAGGCATTCATCGACCTCACCGAGGCCGGCTACGGAACCCAGAACGCTCTCTTCGTTCCCGTTGCGCACCCGGCGTGGACCGACTACGACCCCTACCCGTACGATCCCGAGCGGGCTCGTGAGCTTCTGGCTGAGGCAGGATTCGCCGACGGGTTGAACATCACGATGTCGTCGATCGTCAACAACCCGAGCGAACGCCATGGCGAGCTCGTGATCTCGCAACTCGCCGAGGTCGGCGTCACGGTCGAGAACCTCTCGTACGACATCCCCGGATTCGTCAACGAGATATTCGACACATCCGTTGCGAACTATGAGATGAATCCGATCGGTCTCAACCTTGGGCTGGCCGACGGTATCTATCGCTTTGCGGTGTGCGAACCAGCCTCGTACCTGTTCTACTGCAATCCGGAAGTCGACGAGCTCCTCGCTCAGGCAGACAGCGCTCCGACGATCGAAGAACGCAATGACCTGGTACAGCAGGCTGCCATCATCGTCGCTGACGATGCTCTTTCGCCGATCTTCTTCGAGCGAACCCGACTCTGGGCGTTTGACGATGACCTCGTCGGGCTGAAGGAGTATCGCGTCGACCACGAGGTCGATGTGCGTGCGCTCAACTGGCGGTAGGAGGTAGATCAGCGAATCGGGTCGTCACGCTCACATATCCCTCGGCGTGACGGCCCGATTCCCGACAGCGCCCGTGTGCGATAGGTTCAATCGCTCATGAATGTGCGGCATCAAGGCTCGAGGAGGCGCCGTGATTGATACGACAGTTCGGCGGCTGTTTCAGTTCGCGATTGCCGTGTTGATTTCGACGGTCGTGATCTTCATCGTGTTCGCTTCGATCGGCGGCGATGCGGCGGCCGCGATTCTGGGGCAGAACGCAACTCCCGAACGGCTCGCCGCGCTGCGGCAGGATCTGGGCCTGGATCAGGCGTTGTGGTTGCGGTATCTGGGTTGGCTCGGAGACGTCGTCGTCGGTGACTTCGGTACGTCACCCATCACGCAACGATCCGTCGGTGCTGAGATTCTGAGCCGGGCCGCGGTGACCGTGCCGCTCGCCATGCTCGTGATGTTGGTCACCATCACACTCTCGCTGGTGTTCGGGATCACGGCCGCACTTCGAGATCGCGCAATGCTCGGTACGACGGTCTCGGTCGTCACGCAGGTCGCGGTCTCTATTCCCACCTTCTGGCTCGGAATGCTGGCGGCGATCTACTTCGGTGTGCGGCTCGGGTGGTTCCCGGTCACCGGCTTCACCCCGTGGTCGGAAAGCCCGGTTGAGGCGATGCGCTCGTTGGCGCTCCCAGTGCTTTCGATCGCCGTGGTCCAAACCGCAATCCTGACGCGATACGTGCGGAGTTCTGTTCTCGAGACGCTCGACCAGCCGTTCATGTTGACAGCGCGTTCCCGGGGCCTTACTCACGGGCAGGCTCTCCGCCGCCACGGTCTACGGAACGCGCTCATCCCGATCATCACGGTCATCGGCGTCCAGTTCAGCGTGCTTCTGGGAGGAGCAATCGTGATCGAGAACGTGTTTGCACTCCCTGGAATGGGCAGGCTGCTCCTCTCGGGCGTCCAGCGCCGCGACTTTCTCGTCGTTCAAGGAACGACATTGGTCGTTGTGGTGATCGTGCTCGCCATCTCCGTGGCGGTCGATCTGCTGTACGTCGCCGTCGACCCGCGCATTCGCAAGGGCAACACATGACCGGCGAGGTGACGAGAGTCGGGAGAAGAACCTATTGGTCCAGTGTCGTGCGAGGGGATGCTCGCCTGATGATCGGAACCCTGCTCACCGCTGTCATCGTCATCGGTGCGGTGATCTCGATCTTCTGGACGCCGTTCGACCCAGCGTTTGTGGACAGCTCAAGCCCCTTGCTGCCTGCCCTGACCGACGGGCACGTGTTGGGAACCGATCAGCTCGGCCGGGACATTCTGAGCCAGTTGATGGTCGGTGCCAGGAACTCTCTCCAGGTCGCCCTGATCGGCACCGGTGCGGCGCTGCTCGCAGGCGTGGCGATCGGTGGCAGTGTCGCGTTCTTCGGCAACGCCGCGGAGGAAGGTGTCATGCGCTTGGCGGATGTGACGCTCGCATTCCCGACTGTGCTGCTCGGTGCAATCATCGTGGCGAGGATCGGCGGGGGCAACCTCGCTGTGATCCTTGCCGTTGCGATTTCTTTCACACCGATCGTGACGCGGCTGACCCGCGGGAGCACCAAGGAGGTGCTGTCCCGCGAGTTCATCACCGCCGCCCGGACATTCGGCCGCGGCAATGTGTCGATCTTCTTTCGATACGTCATTCCCAATATCACGGGGATCCTGCTGGTGCAGATGTCCGTGCTGATCTCGCTTGCCTTCCTGTCTGAGGCGGCGCTTTCGTTCCTTGGGTTGGGTGTCCAGCCGCCGGATCC
>CAYTWC010000333.1:0-2480 GCA_964441975.1 uncultured Acidimicrobiaceae bacterium
GTCGCGGATTTTGGCTGGAAACGACTGCCGCGCCCGATCTTCCCTCTCGACGACGACGCCGCGCTCGACTTCACGTGACACCAACGCTCTCGTAGCTCCACTCCCGGCAGGCCACTACCGTTGGAACATGCCTGACATCTACTTCACCACGGACCCGCAAGCGAACAAGCTCCTCGAATCCGACGCCTTTGCGCTCGTCGTGGGACTGGCGATCTATCAGCAGATCCCGACAGAGAAGGCGTTTGCGGGCCCACAAGCCCTGAAAGAACGGCTCGGAGGGAAACTCGATCCAGAGACGTTGGCGTCGATGGATCCCGAGAAGCTCGATGCGATCTTCCGTGAGGTGCCTGCCATCCACCGCTTTCCATCGAACATGGCGAAACGGGTCCAAGCCGTCGCGCAGTACCTGGTCGATGAGTACGGGGGTCAGACGTCCGCAGTTTGGGAAGGGGTCTCCTCTGCCGATGCACTCCTCGAACGCCTCGAAGCCATTCCGGGTTTCGGTGAGTACAAGGCCCGCCTTGCACTCGGCGTGTTGGCCAAGCAGTTCGACGTGAAGCCCCGTGGCTACACGAAGCACCTCCCCGACTGGCCATCGATCGTGGACATCAAGAAGCCGGAAGACCTCGAAGAGTTGAAGGCTCGCAAGAAGGCTTGGAAGGCCTCGAAGGCCTGAGCGCTCGGCGCCCGACCGGCGTCGCTTCCTTCTCCGCCCCTACTCGCTCGCGTCGATGACACAGAAGCGGTTGCCCTCCGGGTCCGCAAGGATCACGTAGTCGGCGTCCGCTGGTCGCTTGTCCCAGACCACCTCGCGCGCACCGAGTTCGATAAGACGCAGCACCTCGGCTGGTTGGTCGTCGGCGTACAGGTCGAGGTGGATCCGCGGAGGCAGAACGACCTGTGACCGCATTGCGTCGATCGACACGTTCGGTCCCTCTCCGTCCGCTGGTGAGAGAACGATGAAGTCGTGGCGATCGATCGTCCGGACGTAGCCGAGCGCTTCACCCCAGAAACGTGCCTGACGCTGGACGTCGTCGGCTCGGATCACAATCGATCCGACTCTCAGGCCCGCCCGTTTCGTGTTGGTCATGTCGCCGATTATGGCCTGGCGTGACGCACGAAACAGGACGCGGACGGCAGGTGTTGGGCGCCCGCGACCTTGGCATCCACCTCGTCGACCGGAGGAATCCGCAGAAAAGTACGGGTTTCTCCAAGTTTGTCGTGCAGGACGCCGCGCGAGGTTGCCATAATGAAAGGCACTCAAAGAGAAAGGGAAGGCCACCACATGACATTCTGGGACAACTTCCTCGAAGAACTGCGGTCATTGGGTGAGACGCTGCTCGAATGGGCAATCCTCATCATTGTCGCCCTCATCATCCTTGTCGTCGGACGATGGATCCTCAAGTGGGTGCGCAAGCTCATCGAGAAGGTCCTCGATCTTCCTTGGCTTGACACCTTGTGGGACAAGTCCGGTGTGACCAAGGCGCTCGAACCGTCGGATCAGAATCCGCCGAAGATCATCGGCACGATCGTCTACGCGTACCTCATGGTTGTGCTGTGGCTGCTCGTGGTGAGAGTCCTGAACCTCGACAGCATCGAGGTTCTGCTTGTGCGTCTGCTCGCATGGATTCCGATCGTGATCATCGCCGGTGTCGTCGTGCTCATCGCCGCAGCCGTGGCGAACTGGGTAGCCGACCTCGTGCGGCCGTTTGCGGACGAAAAGGGCGTTCCGTGGCTCACATGGCTCGTCAAGATCGCAATCATCCTGTTCGGTCTGCTGTTCGCCATGGATCTGCTCAAGGTCACCTTCGCTGAGGACCTGACGAAGATCATCACGCTGGCGCTCGGCGCAGCGTTCGCCATCGCCTTCGGGATCGGCGGTATCGATGCCGCCAAGCTCTGGTGGGCGAAATACGGCACACCGAAGAGCGTCGGAGGATCCGGCGGAAACAACCCATCGCAGAGTTCCGGCGGCTACGACAACTAGCAGCCACACTCTCGAAGACACAGAAACCCCCGACCCGGAAGGGTTGGGGGTTTCTGTCGTTTCGCGGCTACGGCGCGTGGATCCTCGCCATTTTCAACGCATCCACAAACCGACCGTCGGTGAACACGTAGTCCCGGAATCGTCCCTCGATCTCGAAACCACACGATTCGTAGAGCGTCCTCGCGGATCGGTTCGTCTCCCAGACGGTCAGCTCGAGCCTTCGCATCTGCAGCCAGTTGTCGCCGAGATCGATCAACGTCTCCATGAGCCGCCTACCGATTCCGCGACCGTGCCAATCGGGATGGACGAACACCATGTTCACCTCACCGACATGACGATGGCGTGGGACGAGTGGAAAGCTGAGGAGCTCACCGAACCCCGCAACGACACCGTCGACGACGGCGACGATCTGGTGGGTCCCCGGATCGGGCTTCAGTCGATCCGCGGCCGTTGCGATCGATGCGTACGGCAGCCGCATCGTCCCGGCGATGAC
>CAYTWC010000334.1:0-2472 GCA_964441975.1 uncultured Acidimicrobiaceae bacterium
TCGAGAGCGCAACAGGCGCATCTGTCTTCTTGGTCATGGTCCCTCCCTTGGGTCTCCTGTCATTGTGAGGGAGGGGTGTGACAGATTCCGGCCACGCAGAGTGGTCGACGACGCTATTGGGCCGCTGCCCATCGTTGCACGGTTGAAGTGAGAGCAGTTCTGTTCGCAGTGAATTGTCTCGGACGGTGTGCGTTGGCACCGCTCGGGTGGGGAAAACCGAAGAGGCAGCGACTCTCGTCGAGCTGACCCAAGCGCACCAGCTCACTCATGACCGTCTCCACCGCTCGGCCGAGCGGAACAACGAGCGCTGGAGCGACCGCGTCGAGTTCGCGAGCGATCAGTTCGACATAGCACGATGTGATCGCTTGACGTAGAATCGGGGGCGTCGACCCTGTGTAGTTCTTGACTCCCTTGAATACTGGGTATCTGATCGACGATGTCGAGTGGACCAGCGCCTCGCCCTGTTCGGTGAACAGTGTCTCGGACGATGCCATCCCGAGTGCCTGCGCCAGACCGATGGAATCGAGCATCGATATCAGATTGGTACGCATCGACCCCGCGAATGCCGCGCTCCGTTGGCCAGTCCATCCCTGGCAACGACGAACGATGTGTGCATCTGCGTCCAGCCCGGCGTTACGCCCACGAGAGCCACACGGGCTGACGTATTCACATAGTCGAACGGTGCATAGAAAACGGACAGACCATCTTCACGGTCGAGCAGGAAATTGTCCGATACCAACAGATCTCTGTCGATGCTCGGTCCCGTCGGCAGTGAGACGATCGCGGTGCGGTAGTCGGCAAAGTTCCTGGCACGGTCCATTTGCCCAGCATACGCCGCAACGGTTGTCGGATCGGGTCCACATCGGGAGTCACGTTCGGGTCAATCGGGTACCGTGGCGTGCCCAGTGGGAGGTGTCGTGGAGAACAAACGAATTCATGGCCGTGTCTCGGATCTTGTTCGAACTGCATCGCCAACGGGGAATGAGGCGCGCGGGATCGACGTTGTGTCCGGGTGGCTTTCGGACCACGTCGATCAGGTGGACTTCTGGACGAATCCCATGTCTGACCTGGAAACCGACGCTGCCTATCCCGGTCGGGAGGTTGAGCGAAGCTTGGTCCCGGTGGTCGCCGCGACCGTCGCAGGGAATCGTCCCGGGCCGGTGATCGTGTTGACCGGGCATGTGGATGTCGTGCCCATCGGTGACCCCGACACGTGGACACGAGATCCGGCGGGGGAACTCGACGGCGACATCTTGTATGGACGTGGCGCGTGTGACATGAAGGCCGGGCTCGTCGCGGCGCTCGAAGCGTTCAACGAGATCGCCGAAGGGTCGCGCGACTTCCCGGGGGAGGTTCGCTTCGTAGCGGTATCCGGCGAAGAGGACGGCGGTCACGGAACACTCGCTGCCATCCGGCGTGGCTGGAGGGGTGACTACGTCATCATCCCGGAACCGACCTCGGGGCCTGAGGGGCCGAAGATCGTGACCGCCCATGGGGGAGCGCTCACCTACACCATTGGGATCGAGGGGAAGGCCGCCCACGCGGCGAAGCGCACCGAAGGGGAGTCGGCCATCGACCACTTCATCACCGTGTATCGAGCCCTCCGACGGATCGAAGCG
Organism: uncultured Acidimicrobiaceae bacterium; assembly: GCA_964441975.1. GTDB lineage: Bacteria > Actinomycetota > Acidimicrobiia > Spongiisociales > UBA5794 > UBA5794. The sequence goes on from CAYTWC010000334.1 coordinate 1,620, forward strand.
GAACTCAACGAATCCGAGACCAATCCTGAGATGGTGGCGCTCGGGCTCCCGTACCCGACCACTGTCGGGATTATCAACGGTGGTGAGTGGGCATCCAACGTGATGGACCACCTCACCGCCGAGATCAGGGTGGGGGTAGCGATCGACGAAACAATCGCAGAGGCCGAGGAACGGTTCGAGCGGACCCTCAGGGACGCGATTGCCGGCGATCCGTGGCTCGACGAACATCCGCCGACCATCGAGCGGACTGGTGCGGCGTTTGGATCATCGTCCATCGATCCGAACCACTACCTCGTCAGGACCCTGGCCGATGCGGCCGAGTCGGTCACCGGGAGGAGGCCCGAACTCGGTGCCGCGCCGTACGGGTGCGACATGGCGCTCTGGATCCGGGAAGGCGGAGCGACCGCCATTGTCTATGGACCGGGCGATGTCGCGTATGCCCACGCACCCGACGAGCATGTCGACCTCAACGAGGCCGTCCTGGTGTCCGAAGTGTTGGTCGAGACGATTCGTCGCCTGCACGCCCACCACGACCGCGGGGACGGTCCGGCGTGAAGTATCGGTGGGCGGGTCTCACCGACGTCGGGAAGACTCGAACCGAGAACCAAGACTCCGTCCTTCCTGCGGGATCGGGCGAGGGGAGTGTCGGGGTCGTTGCCGTCGCCGACGGTCTCGGAGGGCATCCAGGCGGAGACATCGCAAGCCAATGTGTGATCGATGCGATCCGCGGCGCCACGGACGATGCAGTCGGTGCCATCGGCGACATCCAGAAGACCATCGACGAGATCACCAAGTCGGTGAGCGAAGTTGCCGCAGCCGTGACCGAGCAGAGCTATGCGACGCAAGGCATTGC
>CAYTWC010000335.1:0-2438 GCA_964441975.1 uncultured Acidimicrobiaceae bacterium
GAAACGAAGAAACGCGGCGACGTGATGTTTGACGACGGCTTGGGCGTCTTCGCGGTCCCATGCAGGATCCGAACAGAAGCCCAAGTCCGCGATTGTCAGCAATCGCCGCTTCACGTCGCAGCGACCGGCGAAGACCAGGTGACCAGCACCTTCGAGACCCACCTCGACTCTCCGTTCGCTGCCTGCGTGCTGAAAGACGAACTTCGAACCCCAGGCGTAGGGGGTATCGGTATCGGCTGTCCCACCGATGACCATCACGGGCGCATCCATCCGAGCCAAGCCCGATTGACCGAACATCATGGCATCACCGGCAATCGATACCACGGCGTCGACACCGAGCGCTGGCGACGTCGTGGACGCGTTCTCCTCGATGACCTCGATGTGTGGTTCGAGTGCATCGCACAGGAACACAATCGGATCGTCGACACGGCGTGCGTCATCACACGTCTGCACAAGTGATCCGCCGTCGATTCGCGCTCCGGCGTCCGCAAGCGCCGCATAGCCGCCAGATGAGTGGCCGACCACCGCAACAGTTGACATGTCGATGACACCTTCGAGGTCACCGCCGGATCCAGAACGTACTTCGAGAGCCTCGACGACCGCCCGGAGCTGATTCGGACGGTCGATCGTGGCCATCCAGAGTCCACCGGGATCGAGGGTCTCGGCGTGATCGGGTGCGACAACCACCATGCCGTGAGAGGCAAGGTGCTCTCCCAACCAGCCATAGCTCTCGGGGGTCAGAGCAAAACCATGGGAGAGGAGAACCAACGGGTGCATCATTTGGTCAAACGCCGCTCCGAACGTGGCCCTACCGGTGTAGGTGGCGAGTGCTGTCTCCGACTCCGGGCTCAGCAGCCGAACTCCGTACGAGTATGTGACTCCGCCCACATCGTCGGTCGGCATCGCCGGGTACCACATCGTGACTTGCGGGGATCCGAATTCGGCCGGGATCGTGCGCACCCCGACCGGAAACGAACCGGCTTCAGAGAACTCCGTGACCCGTTCGCCCGACTGCTGCGTGGTCGGTGGAGTGGTGAACGCAAGCAGGTAGGCACCTGCTTGCGTCACCACCCCGATGACCACGATCACAGCGATGAGGGCGGCGAACCCAACGCGGCCGACGGTGCGTGCAATAGCGGTCATCGATCTCAGAGCTCCGACGTATCGGCAGCGTCGGCACGGGCGTACCAAGCGTCGGCATCGACACCCTTGACGAGGAGCCACAGTGCAAAGACGAGCTCGCCCGGAACTGCCAGGACGAGAACGACCGTCTCGAGCGGCCCGGAGAGACCCGGTGCGATGATCGTGCCGTAGCTCTGTGCGAAGTATCCGATCCCTGCCAGAACCAGGAGCACGCCCGCGAACCGTGGAAAGAACCCGGACCGGTAGACGAGGATTCCTGTCAGGAGCAATGACAGCGCAAAGAAGAGACCCCAGACCAGCACGACATACTCATTTGCTTCCTGGAAGAACAGTGCAAGCGCGTTGCGTTGGTCCTCTCCGAAGACGGTGAGATAGCCCGCACCGCCCAGCGCAACCAGCGTGAGGATGCTGGTGAACAGGTTCCCGGCTGCCATCACCACACCTTCGGCGACCCGTGCGAGCGACGCTCCGAGCGACAGCGATCTGCTGACTGGCCGGAACAGTACGTAGAGCACCGCCGCAAGCCCGATCTCGATCAGGAAGATCGTCGCTTCGCCTGCCATGCCCCAGCGAAACAAGGTTCCGCTCTCGGCGATGTTCTGCGCCGTGGCACCGGCGTCGCCCGGCACGACCAGCAGGGAACGAATACTCGTTGAGAGTGGGTAGATGACGAAGATCGCGAGATAGAGAGCGCCCGCGATTCGGGTCAATCTCCTGAGTCTCCTCCTTCCTGATTCCGGAACGACCGTACTTGTATTCGCTGTGTGTGACTCTGTTGATTGCATACGACTGCCTTCTTTCGATTCTCGTTGCTGATTCTCCAACTGCACTCTGTGGGTCATGGGGTGAGCACAACCTTTCCTCTGGCGTGACCGGTGTGAACGGCAGCGATCGCTGCAGGCCCCTCTTCAAGTTCGACGACGGCGTCGATCACGGGACGGACTTCGCCCGAATCGAGAAGCTGCGAAACGAACATCAGGTCCTCGCGGTTCTTGGTTGAGAACAGCGGTCGGAGCGTTTCGGGTCCGAAAGGCGACAGGGCGTATGCCGACAAGAACCGTGACATGCCGGTGATCGACCGAGGCTTTCCACCACCGACCACGACGTACGTGCCACCTGCACGCAGCATGCCGCGTCCTTCGCTCAGCGTGCTGACTCCGACGAGGTCGACGACGATGTCGTAGGCCTTCTTCCTCTTCACCACATCCTCGCGCGTGTAGTCGACGATGTGATCCGCACCAAGCGATCGGACCATCCCCGCGTCCCTGCCGCTGCAGACGCCGGTGACCTCCGCG
>CAYTWC010000336.1:0-2433 GCA_964441975.1 uncultured Acidimicrobiaceae bacterium
TCAAAGTCCTCGTCCGTCTCGCCGGGGAATCCCACGATGAACGACGACCTCGTTGCCGCGTCGGGCGCCTGTGCCTTGATGCGAGCGATCAGCTCGAGGTGCTTCTCGCCGCTCCCCGGTCGGCGCATCGACCGAAGCAGCGTCGGCGAGGCATGTTGGAGACTGAGATCGAAATAGTCAGCGATCGTCGGGTGGCCCGCCATCACATCGATCAGGCCCTGCCGGATTTCCCTCGGGTACAGGTAGTACAGACGCAGCCGACCGAGGCCGTCGACATCGGCAGCATCCCGAACCAGATCCTCGATACTCCCCGCCCCGTTGTCCCGTCCGTAGGCTGCGAGGTCCTGAGCGACGAGGACGACCTCCTGGACTCCGCCGGCGACCAGACCCTCGATCTCTGCGAGTATGCCAGCGCCAGCCCTTGAGCGCTGCTTCCCCCGGATCAGAGGGATCGCACAGAACGCACACGTCTTGTTGCAGCCCTCGGCGACCTTGACGTAGGCGAACGGAGTGGACGGCGTCGGTCGATTGACGACCTCGAGTATGTCCATGTTGGCCCGACGGACACCGCCGATCTCGATCGGCTGCCAGCCTGTCATCGTATCGAGCTCTCCAACGAGCTCCCCGTAGCGCTCGAGCCCGATCACCGCGTCTGCTTCCGGCAGCGCTTCGACGAGCTCGGTCTCGTAGCGCTGGGCCATACAGCCCATCACGACCAGTTTGGCGTCCTCGCGTTTGGCAGCCGACAGCTCCAGAATCGTCTCGACCGACTCTCGGCGAGCGTCCTCGATGAACCCACAGGTGTTGACCATGACCACGTCAGCGGATTCGGGCGACGCGGCATCGACGTAGCCCGTGGCACCGAGGACGGATTGGATCTTGTCAGAGTCCACCTGGTTCTTCGAGCAGCCGAGCGTGGTCAGCCACACGGAGGGGGCGGCGGTCCGTTGCGTATCAGGAGCGGTGGGTGCGGTCATCGGGTCGAGTGTAAGGGCACCGTTGCCCTGCCACCCGCAACTGTCCCGTCAATCAAACGGTACGTGCGTCATCGTTCGATCGGAGAACGTCACGTGACCCTTGTACCCGACCGAGCGCGCCAGCTCGACCGCCTTGTCGCGATCGCGGCCACATTCGCCCGGGCGATGGGCGTCGGATGCGATCGTGATCGGTACGCCGTTGGCGTGCATGCGCGACAGGAGATCGACATGGGGATACATCTCCTTGGCGGGTTGATGCAGGCCTGCCGTGGAGACCTCGACCGCAACGCCGGATCTGCCAGCTGCGGTAGCAAGGGTGTCATATAGCTCGAGAGGCGGCGTGTCGAGCGCGACGCCTTGCTTCTTGACTACGTCCGAGTGGGCAAGCACATCCACCGTGCCTGACGCGGCAAGATCCGTCTCGATCGCAAAGTAGTCGACGTAGGCCTGCTCCTTGCCCCGTCGGTCGAATTCGTGCACCTGTTGCTCCAGATCGATCCCCCACGCCCCCAACCAGTGCGTCGAGCCGATGAGGAAGTCGAACGGATACGGTTCAAGGAGCTTGAGGACCGCCTCGATCGTCTCAGGGAAGAAGTCGACCTCGAGTCCGAGAAGCACGGGGAGGCCCCGAGTCTTGGCGGCGAGCACGGCATCGACATATCTGTCAAGCGACAGAACCCTCTCGCTGGCCACGTAATCGGCCGTGGAGTCAGCGAGATCCTTGTTCGGGTCACCCTCCCACCAGCGACCGAGCGCATCTGCGGCCTCGACGCACCGGTAGAGGTGTTCCGTGAATCCGACCTCCTTTGCCCCGTTCGCAGCGGCGTGCTCGACATAGGCCTCGATGTGCCCATCGGGATACTCACCGGGCGGCGGTCCGTCGGAGTCGGCGCTGCCGTGAGGGTGGAGGTGCGTGTGGTAGTCGCCCATGGACCGAGCGTAGCCCCGGACCGAGTATCAGGAGTCTTCAGTCGACCGGCGGGATCTCGACGCCCCGATCGCGGAGAATGCCCTTGATCCGACCGATTCGTGCCTTGATCTTCGGGAGCCCCTGTGCGTCATCGATGCCCTTGTTGATCTTGACACCACCAAGGTTGCCCATTTCGCCCGACGAAGCACCACCCGACCCTGCCTGCTGGACGAGATCGATCCGTTGTGCTTCGATCGCCTTCATCTGTGCACGCAGCGCATCGAGTTCGTACAGCATTTCAGAGGTCGGCCGGTCCTTGTCGAAGTCAGCTGCGTTGCCTCTGGCCTTGGCGCGGAGTTCGTCCTGGCGTTGACGCAGCCGGAAGCGTTCGTCGGTTGCATCCTCCGGCAGCTCTGCGAGCTGCTTCTGGATCTCGCCGAGTTCGCGGATCAGATCGTCAACGTCGCCCATGAAGAAAGCATACTTCACAGGGCAGGGTGCGGAAGTTGATGGTCAGAGGCCAAGGATCAGGGCTCAGGACTCAGA
>CAYTWC010000337.1:0-2432 GCA_964441975.1 uncultured Acidimicrobiaceae bacterium
CCTGGCTGGCCTTGCCCTCGCCGCAGCCATTTCGAAGAACTTCGTCGCCACCACAGCGACCGTGCCGGGCCCCGGTGTGAGTGACATGGACGCGTTCCTCCTTGAGGTCCTGTTCACGGCGTTCTTCGTGTCCGTGATCCTGAAGGTGACCCAGAGCGAAACGTTCGGTGCCACAGCGCTCGTAGCCATATCGTTGACACTTGTCGGCATCCACTTCGCAGGCGTCCCGCTGACCGGCGCTTCGGTGAATCCTGCCCGTTCGCTCGGTTCGGCGATCGTGGGTGGGAACACGACGAGTCTGTGGTTGTACATCGTCGCTCCTCTTGTCGGAGCGTTCATCGGGTGGGCGTTCTACAAGCTGGTCACCTACGACCGGGACGACCTCTAGGCCGCATTCGATCATCATCGCAAAAGAGGGGCCGCGGAGAGCGGCCCCTCTTTCGTGGGGAGGTTGAGTCGGGGTGTAAGCCGGATCCTGTCGTGGACGGTCATCTATCTGGGACCGTCGTTGCCGAACGGCCTCGTGCGACCAACCCGGAACGTAGCGGACGGGCAGCCCTGTTCCTGCTTGATCTTGCTCCTGACGGGGTTTACCTAGCCGCCGTGATCTCCCACGACGCTGGTGGGCTCTTACCCCACCGTTTCAGCCTTGCCTGTGCCCGTGATCCTTGCGGAGCAACGGGCCATCGGCGGTCTGCTCTCTGTTGCACTTTCCATCGGGTCGCCCCGCCTGGGTGTTACCCAGCGTCATGCCCTGTGGAGTCCGGACTTTCCTCGACCACCGAAATGGCCGCGACCGTCTCCCCGACTCAGACCTGAACCGTAGTGCCCGGTCACGCCATCCGTTCAGGAATTGTGGCGGCGGTAGCCGACGGTTCCCCCCAACGGGCCGAACACCGCCGCCCCGACCCCGAACACGGCGATCCCGAGGAGGTTGAGGCCTGCGCCCGAAATCGTGACGATCGTGATGACGAAGAAGAGCAGAAGAGCCGCCATGCCTCCCGACAGCTGTGGTTCCACGAGAGCGAAGCGGCCCGACACGTATCCTGCGACGAAGAACCCGAACATCAGGATGAAGATCTGGGCAACGGTGTTCTGACCGATCCCGAACGAGAGTGCAAAGAGCACAAGGCTTGCGAACAGCCCTGATGCCGCGCCGAACGCTATGGCCGGCCAATTGAGGTCGCGAAGGTTCATCGGTCGGAACTCTAGGTCGACAGTGAAATCCGACATCTCGCAGTGACCGGAACCGCATCCCGGCGCCCCGCGCTCGGGAACTTTCTGGGGTTCGGCGGCGTCTTACGTGCAGTGGCAAGGATCGCCGACACCGACGATCCACCACCGAGCACGACGCTCACAAAACCAAACAACCAAACGAATACACGATCACACACTGAAGCAAGGCACCCTGATGAACACAATTGATGAGCTCGAGAGCTTCGACCTCCTGACAGCGCCGATCCTCGAAGAGCGACCCTGGGCCGTGTACGCGGCCTGCAAGGACGAGACGTCGATGAAATTCTTTCCCCAGAACCGCAAGGAGGAACGCGAGGCACTCGCCATCTGTGAGATGTGCCCAGTTTCGGAGGACTGTCTCGAGCACGCCCTTGAGACCAACGAGCGCTACGGCGTTTGGGGCGGGACGACCGAACGTCAACGCAGAAAACTCAAGCGCGCAAGCAGCTGACCGTCAGGGCCCGGATCGCCGCGGGTTGCTGGCTCGGTTCCGGGAATCGGTAAGGTGTCCCGATGGACGAATTCACGTGGGCGGACATCCTGACGGCGATCATGGCGGGCGAGGACCTCGGTCGCGACCGTGCGGCGGCGGCGATGGACGAGGTCATGGCCGGGAACGCAACCGAGGCCCAGCTCGGTGCGTTCATCGTCGGTCTCCGTACCAAGGGTGAAACGTCGGCGGAACTCGCCGGGATGGTCGACGGAATGATGAATGCAGCTGTCACGGTCGAGTTCGACGAGCCCGTCGTGGACATCGTGGGAACCGGAGGCGACGGCTTCGGAACGTTCAACATCTCGACCACAGCGTCATTCATCGCTGCCGGTGCCGGGGTCAAGGTCGCAAAGCACGGCAATCGTGCCGCCTCGTCTCCCACAGGTTCTGCTGATCTGCTCGAAGCGCTCGGCTTCGACCTCGAACTTGCGCCGGAAGAGACCCGTCGGATGGTTCTCGAGACGGGTTTCGGGTTCTTCTTCGCTCCGCGATATCACCCCGCGATGCGGTTCGTCGGACCAACGCGGACGCAACTCGGTGTCCGGACGATCTTCAATTTCCTCGGACCGCTCTGCAATCCGGGTGGGGCGAGGATGTGCGTCGGAGTCTCCGATGCCGGGCTCGCTCGCCTGATGATCGACGTCCTCAAGGCGCGCGGCGTCGATCGAGGATTCGTCGTGTACGGCGAAGACGGCATGGACGA
>CAYTWC010000338.1:0-2431 GCA_964441975.1 uncultured Acidimicrobiaceae bacterium
CACATCCTCGGCTACACCGCAGCGAACGATGTCACGGCTCGCGATCTTCAGCGATCGGACGGGCAGTGGACGTGTGCCAAAGGGTTCGACACCTTCTGTCCCCTCGGCCCGGCGATCGACACCGAGTTCGATCCCGCGGAGCCACACCGCATCACGTGTTCGGTCAACGGAGAGATACGACAGGACGGCCACACGAGCGATTTGGTCTTCGACGTCGACACCATTGTCGCGTTCATCTCGTCGGTGATGACCCTCCTACCGGGGGATGTCGTCCTCACCGGCACACCTGCGGGTGTCGGCCAGATCGAGGCCGGAGACCGAGTCGAAGTCGACATCGAGGGAATCGGAACCCTCATGAACCCCGTGGCCGCACTATGACCGTCCGCGTTCGTTTCGCTCCTTCGCCGACGGGCTACCTCCATGTCGGCGCGGCGAGAACCGCACTGTTCAATTACCTGTTCGCAAAGCACTTCTCGGGCACGTTCATCCTGCGATCCGACGACACGGACCTCGCGCGCTCGACCGACGAATTCCAGCAGGACATACTTGCGCATCTGCGATGGCTCGGTCTCGATTGGGACGAGGGCTACGAGGTCGGAGGGCCACACGGCACCTATCGGCAAACAGACCGATACGACCGGTACCGCGAGGTAGCTGAGCAACTTGTCCACTCCGGCGATGCCTATTTCTCGTTCGTGACAAGCGAGCAGCTCAACGAGTTCAAATCCAAGGCACGTGAGGCTGGAACCTCACCCGCCTATGACGGGTCCATGGAGCCCGAGCGCGTCGACATCTCCCGACACATGCTTGAGAACGGTGGGCCTGTGATTCGATTCAAGGTGCCGAGACCAGGGGAGACGAGATTCGACGATCTGGTACGAGGCGAGGTGATCTTCGATCACAAGCAGGTCGACGATTTCGTGATCATGCGCAGCGACAACACTCCGACCTATCACCTTGCTTCGACCGTGGACGATGTCGACTTCGGCATCACTCACGTGATCCGGGGCGAGGACCTGCTTTCGTCGACGCCCAAGCACATCCTGCTGGCCAAGGCAATGGGGTCGGATCCCGCGACATACGGACACCTGTCATTGTTGATGGGTCCCGACGGCAAGAAGCTCTCGAAGCGACACGGGGACACTGCCCTGAGCGCCTATCGGGAGCAAGGTTTCATTCCCGATGCCATGAACAACTACCTCGCGCTCCTGGGTTGGTCTCCTGGACACGACGAGACGATCGTTTCGATGATCGAGATGATCGAGCGGTTCGACGGCACGGCCATATCGAAGAATCCTGCCGTGTTCGACCCCACGAAACTGGAATGGATGAACGGTTCGTACCTGCGTGAGATGTCAGATGCCGAATTCCAGACACACGCGAGGCCCCTGGTCGAGGCCGATCTCGGCCGGGGCCTGACCGACGACGAGGTGCTTGCGTTCGCCTCGCTGCTTCCACTCGTCAAGGAGCGGACCAAACTGTTGAGCGAGATCCCGGATCAGGCACGCTTCCTGTTCGTTGCACCGACCGAGTATGACGAGAAGTCGTGGTCGAAGGTCATGGAGACTCCCGAGGCACGCGTTGCTCTCGATGCCGGCGCGACTGCACTTGCGGACATCGAGGAATGGTCGGCCGAGTCGGTTGATGTAGCGCTGCGTGCGATGCTCGAGGCGAACGAGTTGTCTGCCCGGAAGGGCCTTCAACCTCTCCGGGTCGCGATCTCCGGCTCGACGGTGAGTCCGCCGCTGTTCGAGTCGATCGACGTCCTCGGACGCGACGAGACCCTGCGCCGGTTCGCCGCTGCACGGAGTCGCCTGACGTGACCATCGACGGGTTCATTTCGTTTCTCCCGACCGTCAATCCCGTCGACTCTGCCGACTTCTACGGGAGGGTGCTCGGATTGTCCTTGGTCCTCGACCAGTCGGCCTGTCGGATCTACCGGATCAATGACGGCGCCTACCTCGGTGTGTGTGAGCGGGAGGCAGCGGGTCCCACCGGTGTCGTGACGACGCTCGTGACCGACGATGTGGACGGGTGGTGTCGCCGGATCCTGTCGGAAGGATGGGAGCTCGCCAGTGGGCCGGAGCACAACGAGCGGTTCAGGATCTACCACGCGTATCTCGAGGACCCGGACGGAAACGTGCTTGAGATCCAGCGATTCGACGATCCACACTGGAGCACCTGACGTCTCGCGGTTTTTCTGTCGCCGCCCGGGCGGCGAAGGTCCACAGTCCGGTCGACCGTTAGCGCTAGGCATCGGCAGGTCGTATCCTTCCGACGCATTCGGGGGTGGTGTAATTGGCAACACACCTGGTTCTGGTCCAGATATTGAGGGTTCAAGTCCTTCCCCCCGAGCTGGCAGACTGACCGTCTGCCCACGGCCCCGTCGTCTAGCGGCCTAGGACGCTGCCCTCTCAAGGCAGTAGCGCCG
>CAYTWC010000339.1:0-2414 GCA_964441975.1 uncultured Acidimicrobiaceae bacterium
GCTCTCGCGACACGACGCGATCGAGGTGCAGCTCGGCGCGTTCGTGCGGGGTTCCGGCAAGAGTTCGTTCGAGGTCGACCGCATGGTCGAACGCGGTGTGTTCCACTCGGGGTCGGCGACGGAGACACCGCTCACGATCCGGGGATTGCTCACCGGCGAACCCGAGAAACCAGAGTGGATGAAGGTCAAGCTCGACCTCACCGACGAGCGATTCCTCGAACTCAAGCGCCTCAAGTCCGAGCTTGCGCTGAATACCGTGTGTGAAGAAGCTGGATGTCCCAACATCTACGAGTGCTGGTCGTCGGGCACGTCGACGTTGATGCTCCTCGGCGACGTGTGCACCCGTGCGTGTTCGTTCTGTGACGTCAACACCGGTCATCCGGGTGAAGTCGATTGGGAGGAACCACGCCGTGCGGCCATCGCCGTCGAGCAGATGGGCCTCAACCACGCCGTCCTCACTTCGGTGAATCGCGACGATCTCGCGGATGGTGGTGCGTCGGTGTTCGTCGCGACCATCGAGGAAATCCGAACACGGTTGCCTGATTGCGATGTCGAGGTGTTGATCCCCGACTTCAAGGGGGACACCTCCGCGCTCGAGACCGTCATGGCCGCCAAGCCATCGGTACTCAACCACAACACGGAAACCGTGCTCCGCCTTCAACGCGACATCAGGACCGCAGCAAACTATGCACGTTCGTTGACCTTGCTCGCTCGAGCCAAATGGCTGTACCCGGCCGGCACGGTGAAGTCCGGTCTGATCGTCGGCATGGGCGAGACCGACGATGAGGTTGTCGGTGCGCTGGCCGACCTCAACGCCGTCGGCGTTGACATCGTGACGATTGGTCAATATCTCAGACCGACCGCCCGCCACCGCCCTATCGACCGGTACGTGGATCCGGAAGTCTTCGGAGCGTTCAAGCACGCAGGCGAGTCGTTCGGGATCGGTCACGTCGAATCCGGCCCACTCGTCAGAAGCAGCTACCACGCACGCGAATCGCTGGGAGCAACCCAGTGACCTCCCCGCATTCGGTGGTGCGAGAACCGTACATACGTCCTCTGGTTCGCGTCGTGTCGTTTCGATGCACTCCAGCCCGCCGGAATCCTCGAACGGGGGGAACGCGATGAACTATCGCTCCAGGATTGCGAGGGCCCGCGACGAGATGCAGGCGGCCGGAATCGATGCTGTCTGCCTATCAATCGGCTCGGATCTGCCGTATCTGACGGGATTCCGTGCGCATCCGTTCGAACGTCTCACGATGCTGGTGCTCACCGTCACCGGCGAATCCGTGGTCGTGGTTCCAACCCTCGAAGCTCCCCTGATCTCCCCGGTGGAGGATGCTTTCGAGATTCGACCCTGGAACGAGACGGAACAGCCGATTGCCATCGTGTCCGACATCCTTGGCGCTGCCAAGACGATCGCCGTCGGGAGCGAGACGTGGAGCCGGTTCACGCTGGCACTGCAGGACGCAGACAGTTCGCGCCGTTGGATCGATGCAGAAGAGATCATGGCTCGTCTGCGTATCGTCAAGTCCAAGGACGAGGTCGATCTCCTCAGAGCTGCAGGTGCAACGGTCGACCGTGTGGCCGAATCGCTCGATGAGATGCAGTTCAGCGGACGAACGGAGCTCGAGCTGAGTCGTGAGATCACGCAGAGGACGATCGACGCCGGGCACGAGTCCGTCGAGTTCTGCATCGTCGCGAGCGGCCCGAATGGCGCGTCACCGCACCATGCTCCGGCTGACCGTGTCGTTGCGCCCGGTGATGCGATCGTCGTTGACTTCGGCGGCTATCAGAACGGGTATTGCTCGGACACAACGCGAAATTTCGTCGTCGGGTCTCCGCCCGATGGATACGAGCATGCGTATGCCGTTTTGCACGACGCTCAGCGGACAGCGACCGAGGCTGTTGCGCCCGGCGTGACGACGGAATCGATCGACGCCGTCGCCAGAGGCGTCATCGACGATGCCGGGTACGGTGACCGTTTCATCCATCGTCTCGGTCACGGAATCGGTCTCGACGTGCACGAGCGTCCGTACCTCGTCGAAGGTGATACCACCGTGCTCGAACCGGGCATGACCTTCTCGATCGAGCCCGGCATCTACACCCCCGGCTCGTGGGGGATGCGCATCGAAGACATCGTCACGGTGACCGAAACGGGTGTCGAGTCACTCAACACGTCGAACCGCAACTTCCGCATCGTTACGTGACACAAGTCAGAACCGCAGGGCGAATTAGCCTGCGTCCCAGGGAGGCCACATGACCAAGGACATAGACCAACTCGCCGCCGACACCATCAGGGTGCTTTCGATGGACGCCGTCCAACGAGCCAACTCGGGACATCCCGGGATGCCGATGGGAATGGCGGACATCGCCGTCGTCCTCTGGTCCAAGTATCTCAACGTCGATCCCGACAG
>CAYTWC010000340.1:0-2413 GCA_964441975.1 uncultured Acidimicrobiaceae bacterium
ACTTCGGCCATCGAGTCCTCGGACTCATCGCTCGTGCCGAGGGAGATTTCGGCCTGGCCGTCGAAGAGTTTCACCGTGGTGCCGAGGCTGCGCGCGAAGAGGGCCACGAGGGGTATGGCCTTGAGCTCGAGACGCATGCGGCGCTTGCGGTTGCTCGTTCCGGGAGGATCGACGAGGCGGTGGCACTCTTCGATCGGCTCATCATCGAATCCACAGGTCACTGCATGGTCACGACGATGGCATTGTTGATGGCAGGCTTGATGCTCGTCGGGTCGGACATCGACCGATCCATCGACTATTCGACGAGGAGTCTCGAGCAGGCCGAAGAAGTCAACTATCCATGGGCGGTCAACCACGCTCGGCAACAGCTCGCACTTGCAAGGTACCTCCGGGGCGACACGAGGCACGGGATCGAAGAAATGGCGGAATCGATTTCCTATGCCGCCGTCCGCGGATCGAGATCCGAGACGTGGCTCGGACTCCGATTCGCCGCGCGCATGTTTGCCGCGCACGGCGAAACAAACGCGGCCGCGGCAGCACTTGCCGCGGCGAGGAGGGTATTCGGCGACCCGGTGATCGGGCCATCCGAGCAGTGGGCGCTCGACTCGATCCACCCCGAGGAGATCGACCGCAGGCCCGCCGAAGCGCTGCGGATCCCCCAGATCGTCGATGCGCTGGAGGCTCTGGCGTCATCGAGCGGGCCGAGCTCCGCCGGGGAGGCAACCCACGGTGGCAACCGGTTCATCCGCAAGGGCGATGTCTGGGAGATCGGGTATGGCAACCGATCGACGATGATGACGGCGTCGAAGGGGATTGCCGACCTCGTCGAACTCATCGGCCGCCCGAACACTGACGTAGCGGCCGTCGACCTCGTCGGAGCGTTGCTGGTCGACGGTGATGCCGGACCCGTTTCCGACGCGGCCGCACGTCGAAGCTACGAGCAACGCATCAGAGAACTCCAACAGACCGTGACCGACGCAGAGGCTGCCTCTGACATCGCAACCGCCGAGAAGGCCACCGCCGAGCTCGATGCCCTGGTGGGGCACCTCGCGGCGGCATACGGCCTCGCCGGCTCGGAGCGAACCGTCGGATCCGTTGCGGAAAAGGCACGGAGCGCGGTCACCTGGCGAATCCGGGCAGCGATCGACAAGATCACTGACGCACTCCCCGAGCTCGGCAGCCATCTCGACCGGACCATCCGCACCGGCCGCTTCTGCCGGTACGACGTGGACGAACCTCCGGATTGGACCGTACAGACGTAGAAGTTGGGCGGGACCTCACGATGTGAGGCGCGAACTCACGCCGTACGTACGAAGACCAAGTACGGTCGACCGATCCTGAAAGGAATGATCATGACAACCGCTCCACCGATCGACACCAGCCTCGACGACCGCATCATCAACGCCGCAACCGCTGCCCTCGAGTTGTTCAGCATCCACATCGGTCGATCCCTCGATCTCTATCGCGTCGTGCGTGACGGTGCCACCGTCGCCCAACTCGCGGCAAGGGCCGAAGTCGATGAGCGATACGCGCGCGAATGGCTTGAGCAGCAGGCCGTTGCCGGCTTCATCCACGTCGATGACGAGTCAGCCTCGTGGGATCGCCGCGTCTACTCGATGGATCCGGGTCAGTCGGCTGCCCTCATCGAAGCCGAAGACCCGATGCACGTGAGCCCCCTCGCTGACATGGTCGCCGGCGTCGGTGGGGTTCTGGGGAAGGTCGTAGACGCGTTCCGATCAGGCGAAGGCGTCCCCTACGCCGAATACGGCCCGGTCTTCCGCGCCGGTCAGGCGAACATCAACCGACCTGCCTTCCTCGGTGATCTGGTTCCGAACTGGATCACGCCGGCCGTTCCCGATATCGCCGCCCGACTCGCCACAGGTGGGAAGGTTGCCGATCTCGGATGCGGGGTCGGCTGGTCGACCATCGGGCTGACCGGCGGGTTCCCGAATGCTGACGTCGTGGGATATGACTCGGATTCGGCGAGCATCGATGACGCCGTCGCCCTGGCCCGATCCCGCGGAGTTGATGTGGCATTCAAAGCCGCGGATGCGTCCACACTCGAGAACGACGGACCGTTCGACCTTGTCGTTCTGCTCGAAGCGCTCCATGACATGTCACAGCCGGGTGCCGTTCTCGAGGCGGTGCGCAGAAGCTTGTCCCCAGACGGTGCTCTCGTGATCGCGGACGAGGCGGTTGGTGATGTGTTCTCGACGACCGAGGGCGACCTCGATCCTATGTTTTACGGATGGAGCGTGTCGCACTGCCTGCCCGCTGCGATGGCTGAGACGCCATCGGCGGCGATCGGGACCGTGCTTCGCCCTTCCCATGTCCGAGCGTTGGCGGAAGATGCGGGGGTCTCGGCGTTCGTGAAGACCGATATCGATGCCGGAGTCGTCCACAGCTAGGGCCG
>CAYTWC010000341.1:0-2409 GCA_964441975.1 uncultured Acidimicrobiaceae bacterium
GGAGTCGGTACATCGAGTACGACCTGATCGTCCATTTCGATGCCGATGGCTCGCGACAGTTTGGCGACGGCCGAGGCCAACGCCGGTGGCGCCTGGTTCGATGCGAGGAATGTGGACCCGGCGGCAAGGAGCCCCAGCGCCTCGGCGGGTGTCAACTTCACCGACCGTGAGAAGTAGTCGGCGGAATCGATCGTGACCTCGTCCTCGAAGATGTCCACATCGATGAGGTCGCCCGGCCCGTAACCCGGCAGCCCGGTCAGGAAGATGAGGTTCAGATCCTTTACGACCTCGGCGTTGGTCGCGTAGTCGAATCGGTCGCGGAGGTCATCTATCGAGGCTCCATCGTTTGCAACGACGTATGGGATCATCGACAGGATTCGGGCGATACGGCTCTCGGTCCTTGCGCTCACGCGACAGCCTCGATGTGTTCGAGCAACTTTGAGCGGAGGTGTGCCGGTTCGACGATCTCTGCAGCGTCGTCGAACCCGAGCACCCAACCGATGAATGCGCCATCCTGTCGAACGGGTACCTTCAGATCGACGAAGTCATCGGCTCCGTCTGCGATCTCGGTGCCCGGGACCTGGCTCGCAGCAACCGACGCGACGTCGCGACGGAACCGTACGGTCGCAATGACATCAGGATCGCTGGTGGGTTCCCGGCTGGGGATCACCGTCGATGCATCGAAGTCCGCTGGGATGTCAAAGGTCACAGGCTCGTCATCGAGTTCGACGGCATCCATCCGATCGACCCTGAAGGCCTTGACGACGTCTCTGTCGGCCGTTTCGGGTGCAGCGAGGTACCAGTGGCCGAATCGGTGTGCGAGTGCGTACGGTTCGACGCGACGCTTCTTGCCGCCGTATTCGAATCGCACGGTCATTCTTCGGGAGATACCGCCGAACAAGAGGCCGAGGACATCGAGGCCATGCCCGAGGTCTGCGGCGACGTTGGGTGGGTTGAGCACGGGCGAGGCGCCTCCGAGTTTGAAGATCGCCGAGAGGCCCGTCGTCTGGCCGGCGAATTGCACCGCTTGTGCCGCGACGAGCAGGGCGGACCGTTCCTCTTCGGTGAGTCCGGGATCGGCAATGGCGTAGTCGTCAACCGGGATGACATAGCCCGAGTCAACCTCCCAGATGTCAAGTGCTGTCATCGTGAGAGGCACCCCGAGCGACCGGAGGAGGTCCTTGTCGCGCTCGAACGTTCGCCGAAACGCTGCATCCGAGTCCTGATCGTATCCGGCGACAGTGTGCCTGATCTCATCAGCAGTCACTGGTCGTTCAACGGTGAGGAGGAACGCAAGGAGGTTGAGGATTCGTTCGATCACCCGTTGCATCGGCTACAGACTATCGGGTTGCGTCGTGAGAACGAAGACACATGGGAGAAGTACACAGTACAAAGTACACAGATGGCGGGTCGGGCTCGCTGTGTACCGAGTACTGCGTACTGCGTACTGGGAACGGGGTACCCCGCTCCGTCAGAGGCTCTCGATGAGGCGGTCGACGCGTTCGTCGTACGCCTTGAACGGGTCCTTGCACAGGACTGTGCGTTGTGCTTGGTCGTTCAGCTTGAGATGTACCCAATCCACGGTGAAATCACGCCGTTTCTCCTTGGCAGCGCGTATGAACGCACCGCGCAGCCGAGCCCTCGTCGTCGCCGGTGGTGCGATCATTGCCTGGGCGACGGCCTCATCGGTGACCATCCGCTCCATGAGCCCTGCACGTTCCAACTTGTAGAACAGGCCGCGGTCCTGATTGACGTCGTGGTAGTTGAGGTCGATCAAGGCGAGGCGGGCGGAGGACAGCGGCAGCTTGTGCCTCGCCTGGTAGCGCTCGATGAGGTGATATTTGGCTACCCAGTCGACTTCCCGTGACAAGGTCATCGGGTCCTTCTCGAGACCGGTGAGAAGGTGCTCCCACATCGCTACCGCCTTCTCGACCTCGGGGCTGACACCGGTTGTCCTCGTGTAGCGCAGGACGCGTTCGAGATACTCCCATTGGATGTCGAGCGCGCTGAGCTCGCGACCGTTGGCAAGTTTGACTGTCCGGCGACACGTCATGTCGTGGCTGATCTCGCGGATGGCCCGGATCGGATTCTCAAGCGTCAGGTCCCGAAAGACGACCTCGTCCTCAAGCATCTGTAGCAGCGCATTCGTGGATCCGATCTTTGCGAACGTGGCGTACTCCGACATGTTCGAATCGCCAGCGATGACGTGCAGTCGCCGATAACGCTCGGCATCGGCGTGCGGCTCGTCACGAGTGTTGATGATCGGACGGCTCCTGGTTGTCGCCGAGGAACTCCCCTCCCAGATGTGTTCGGCCCGCTGGGCCAGTGAGAAGATCGTCCCTCGGGCAGTCCCCAGAAGCTTTCCGGCCCCGCTCCAGATCTGGCGCGTGACGAGGAACGGAATCAGCT
>CAYTWC010000342.1:0-2403 GCA_964441975.1 uncultured Acidimicrobiaceae bacterium
CGACGGCTGCTGACCGACGCCTTCATCGGATCCCGACTCGAGCACGATTCCGAGGACGGTTGCTGATACAGCACACCTGGGATGCAGGACTGTGTATGCGCGATCGAGAAACGCGGCGATCGAACTGACCCGCACCTCTTGGTTGTACTCACCGTCGAACTGGGCATCCGAAAGGTCTCCGATCGGCCATGACACGTAGTCGAACTGGATCTCGTCGAATCCCATCTGACACGCCTCGTCGGCGAGAGCCACGGCGTACTCGTAGGCCACAGGGTCGGAAGGGTCGAGCCATGCGAATCCGTTCGATGCACGCCACAGCTCACCTGTCGATGTGGTCACCGACTGCTCGGGGTTGGCAGCGGTGAAGAAGTCGTCCTGGAACGTCACGATGCGCCCGATCGTGTAGAGGTTTCGTTCCTCGGCCTCGGCGAGCACCATCTGAGGGTCGAAGAACGCCGTGATGGCGCCGCTTGCAACAGCATCGGGTACCTCCGAAGGATACGCCACGGTGCCATCCTCAAGCTTCAGGTCCACGACGATGCCGTTGATCGCTGTCGATTCGGCCATTTCCAACACCGTGTTCCAGCGGGTCGCGTCAGCGATGTCCTCTGCGGATGCTCGGATTGCGTTGACCTCGAGTTGTTGCATCGGGACGTCGAGCGCTTCGATGCCCCCGTCCCAGTCGTACTCCTTGTCCTGCCATGCCGGTCGGGAGATGTGCATCTTCCCCGGGACCGCACGTTCGAGGGCGTAACGCCCTTCGTTGTCCGATTGATCCGTGATGGTTCCGAGTTCGACGATGGCTCCCGGAAGCGGTCGGCCGTCGTTCGTCGTGATTCGGCCCGTCAGGACAACGGGTTCCAGCCGGAACTCGACACGACCTCCCTCCGGCATGCGATCGATCTGGTGTTCGAACGACTGGAACCCCGGGGCGGACGCGGTCACACCGATGGGGGCCCCGGCCCATTCGACCCACCAACGGCCCTCGTCGTCGACGGGGAGCGCATTCCCGTCTGCAAGCACCTTCGCCTCGATCGTCCCGAGGTCATCCGCGGCCAATACCGAGATCCGCACGATCGGAGCACCTTGCTCCGGTGGGATCACGTTTCCACCTCCGATTTCAGCGGTCCCGGCGCACGCAGAAGCCCACACGGCAAGTGCGGTGATGACGACGAGAGTGGGGCGGCGCATGCATCAACTCCGAAGACGATGGGAGCATCATCGAACCAACGAAGGGTACTGCGCTCTTGCCACACTGGCCGGGTGGTGATATCTTCCAAAACCACGACGAAGCGGTTTCGTGCGTGGTGCCGGAGCACCGACACCACGGGCCAACAGGGCGGAGAACCATGGCCGAAACAGCGAGAGAATCGGGCACTGCCGACGCCATCGGTGTGTATCTGGAGGCCGTGTCGAACCACGACCTCCTCACCGCCGAGGACGAAGTTCGTCTCGCGCGCACCATCGAACGCGGCCAACAAGCAGAGGAACGACTTGCCTCCGATGTCGACATCGACGCGGCGGAACGTGTCGAGCTCGTCCGCTACATCAGACAGGCAGACCACGCCAAACAGCAGTTCATCCGTTCGAACCTGCGGTTGGTCATCTCCATCGCCAAGCGCTACACAGGAAGGGGTCTCGACCTCCTCGACCTGATCCAGGAGGGCAACCTCGGGCTCATCCGTGCCGTCGAGAAGTTCGATTGGAGAAAGGGCTTCAAGTTCTCGACGTATGCGACCTGGTGGATCCGTCAGGCGATCACACGCGGACTCGGCAACCACGGCCGCACCATACGTCTCCCTGTGCACATGGTCGACATCGTGCGAACAGTGCAGGAAGCAGAGCTCTCACTGCAGGAGTCGCTGCGGCGGATTCCGACGATCGCCGAAATCGCCGAAGTGAGCGGTCTCGACGAGGACAAGATCCTGATCGCTCTCAATGCCCCCGGAGACACCGTATCGCTCGATCGCAGAGTGGGAGATGACGGCGACGCCGAACTGGGTGATTTCGTCGAGGACGAACTCGCACCAGACCCGTTCGCACCCATCGCAGAGTCCGCACGACGTTCCGAGCTTGTTCGTGCGATCTCGACGCTTGATGACCGGGAGAAGATGGTGATCGTCCTCCGGTACGGTCTCGATGGCAAGCCGGCACGGACGCTCAGCCACGTCGGTGAGGAACTCCAGATCACCAGGGAGCGGGTTCGCCAGATCGAAACGCGAGCCCTCGGCAAACTGCGACACCCATCGGCCAACTTCGATCTCAAGTCACTTCTGTGACGGATGCCTTTTGTGAGCTGTAGAGTTCGGTTCTGTGAAATTTACTCTCCAAAAGAAGACCGGCCTAGCTGTCGAGGCGCTCAACGCCATGAACGGGCGTGCTGCTGTCGTCGGCTCAGAAGAG
>CAYTWC010000343.1:0-2402 GCA_964441975.1 uncultured Acidimicrobiaceae bacterium
TCCCGCGTCGGTGAGCAACGTGATCGCTTCGGCTACGGACGAGGGGGTCTCATACTTGAATCGCGACGGATACATGGCTACTCCCCCGTCGGATCGTGCAGTGGTGACACCGGACCGCGCGAGTCGGGGATGGCAACGGGTTCGGCGTCGGCATCGGGGTCCGGTCGCGGATGTTGATGCGGCGGCCACGGGCCTTGGACCGGTTGTCCGGCAACTTTGAGGTACTCAGTGATCTGGGGCCACGCCCACAGAGTCGGGCTCTTGCCCTCCTTGGGAGAGTCAGCGATCAGCTCGAACATGCGCTTGTTCGCACTCTGGCTCGTAGGGGAATCGGCTGACAAACTCGCTCCCTTCGCAGTACGTCGACGAGGCGCCGCCGATTGGGCATCAGCGATCACCCTGCGACTGAATGTACTACCTGCAATCGCGACCTGCCACTGGCACAGGACTCAGGCAGAGAGGTACGCGCCCGGGTCGTCTGCGAACAGCTTTCGGCACGCGGGGCAGCAGAAATAGAACGTCGAGCCGTCATGGTCGAATGTGAACCGGGCGCCCTCGACCTCGACCGTCATGTCGCACACGGGGTCGACTGCGGTTGCAGGTTCCTGGGCGGGTGCGACCCCATGCCCGGCTCTCAAGGCTCCGGACGCACGTTCGGCGACGAGTTCGGCCAGGAGCGACACGCCGATTTCTTCGTGATTGATGTCGCCGAGATCGAGCCCGGCGCGGAACCGCACACGCCCGATGTCGCCGGCTGCCATCGGAAGATCCTCGAGATACGCGGTGAGGGCCGCCCCACGCTTCATCGACGTGACGACGCCGATGTAGCTCGCCTCGGTCGACACAGCCCAGACCACGGCGTCCTCGTCGTAGTGACCCTGGGTCGCGATCACGATCGCATCGGGTTCGATCGTCGACGCGTCCGTGAAGTGCGGGAGGACACGAAAGTCGGAGAGCAGATCTCCCCCTTTGTCCTCTTCGTCGATGATCGTGATGTTCCACTCCATGACGTCGAGCAACCTGGCGAGCTTCTCGACCGCGGGCGAGCGACCGATGAGCACGACGTGGGGCTTGGGAATGATGGGTTCCATGAAGATCTCCAGAGCTCCTTCGCTCGCGCACGACATCGGCACAGTGCGTGTTTCCGGTCTCCCGGACTCGCCTTCGGGACCCATGAAGATGAGTCGTGCAATGCCTGTCTTGAGGGCTTCCGCCGCCTCCCGTTTGACGACCGGCTCTGCGCATGCTCCTCCGACCCAGCCGTGGACGCTCCCGTCGGATCGGACGATCGCTATGTCGCCGGGTTGCCCCGAAGCCGGTGGTCTCGACCACACCACTGTGGCTCGAACATACGGTTCCCGGAGACGGTCGAGTTCCCTGACCGTGTCTTCAAATCTGGCACGCATACGCTGCTCCCGCGACGACATCAGGTTGTCGTCTGCGGCAAAACCTAGCATTGGGAATGGCGGAGGACGGGGAGGTTTTCTCGCCGTTTCTCGTCCCGGAGGGGCGATAATCCCCTGCTCGATCCCGGGTCCTATGAGTCCGGCGAGACCGATTCGTTCCGGAGGCCGTCGTCGACGACGTCCTCGACTATGTCCTCGAATCCCGCGTCGAGCAGGACGACCGAGGCTCCGCCGGCCCCCCGCCCGAGCCTGCCGGGGAGTACCTCGTTGCTGATGTCGTCGACGTCGAGCAACAACCCTGCCGTTCCGAGTTGGATCAGATCGGTGGGGGTGAGATTGGTCTCCGCGTACTTTGTGAGCTCGGCGAGGAGCATCGGCACATCGGACATCGGACGCTCCAGCAGCATGGTGAGCATCGCCTTCATGACCAGACCTTGGTGCCACGACCGCGTGAAGTCTCCGCCGGGGATCAGCTTGCGGGTCCGTGCAAAGTCCAGGACGCGAACTGGCGTGAGGGTCTGTTCTCCCGAACTGAACCCTGCGAACCACTCCTGGGTCGGAATCGATGTGGGCAGGGTGATGGTGAGCCGACCGACGGCCGCAGCGACGAGGTCCTCGAATCCGGCGAAGCCCGTGAGTATGTATCCGTCGAGCGGCACGCCCCAGTCATCGGTGAAGAACGAGAACAGTGCGTCGGGTCCGCGGCCAGAGGACGTGAGCGCGTTGATCCGCATCGACCCGAAGTCCGTGTCGACATACGAATCCCTCGGATATCCGAGGATCGCGCCAGCCCGTTCTTCGGGAACGGCTGTGACGATATGGATCGAATCCATCCGGTGAACCGACGCGTCGCCGCCGGGCCGCGCGTCCGATCCCAGGACGAGGACCCGGCGAGGGCTCTCCCCGAGCCAGGGTGTCGCCCCGATCGACCCCAGATGTGCACCGACCGCCTTCCATCCGTCGCCTTCATCTGCGATGAGTACCAGGTCGTCATTG
>CAYTWC010000344.1:0-2390 GCA_964441975.1 uncultured Acidimicrobiaceae bacterium
GTCGTCGCCTTCGGGGGCAGTGTGGGTCTCGCCCCGGAACCAAGACACGGGAAGACCTCGCCGATCACACACGACGGTCGAGGCATCTTCGAAGGCGTACCGAGCCCGTTCAACGCGACGCGATATCACTCTCTTGCTGCCCTCGACGTTCCCGATGTCTTCGAGACGACAGCTCATTCCGACGACGGCGTCCTGCAAGGAATCCGCCACAAGGAGTTCCCGATCGAAGCCGTCCAGTTCCATCCCGAAAGCATCATGACCGAGCACGGCAAGGACCTGCTTGGGAACTTCCTCGCATAGTCGGAATCGAATCGGTCAGTCGTCGAGGAGGCCTTCGTGACGGAGTTCGTCGATGGTCGAATGGATCTCAGAGTCGGATCTGCCGAGCGACCTGCCAGCCTCCTCGAGTGATGCGCCGGCAACCGACGCACGCACAAGCGCGCCTCGCAGTTGGCGGTGGGAGCCCTCGAACGTTCCCTGCCGTGGCGGGGGTTCGTATACGGTCGGGTCCGCACACCATCGCCGCACCGGACAGTCTCCACAAGACGGTTGTGTCGGGATGCACAACGAGGACCCGAGATCCATCACGGCTTGGTTCCAGTCCCCCGCCTTGACGTCCACAAGTTGCGACGCCACAAATTGGAGATCAGCATTGTCGAGCGGGTGCCCCACCCAGCGGCTGATGACCCTGCGGAGATTCGTGTCGACCGCAGGGACCCGCGAGTCGAAACAGATCGAGGCGATTGCGTTCGCCGTGTAGGGACCGACCCCGGGGAGTCGAACAAGCCCTTCGGGCGTTGTCGGCCAGCCGTCACGTGCGACGGTCAGTGCAGCGTCTCGCAATCGTATGGCCCGCGAGTTGTACCCCAGTCCGCTCCACTCGGCGAGCACTTCGCTGTTCGCAGCCTCGCCGAGGTCGTCCTCGGTCGGCCACCTCTCGATGAACGACTCGAAACGTGGAACGACCCGATCGACCTGGGTCTGTTGGAGCATGACCTCGGATACGAGAACTCGGTACGGGTCCTTCGAACGACGCCATGGGAGCGTGCGAGCAGCCTCGCCATACCACGCGAGGAGGGCGCGGTTCCGGTCCGCTATGGCGCGACCGGACATCGTCAGGGTGCGGTCGTCGTGGTCGTCGATGTCGTCGTCGGTGCCTGATACAGGTAGACGGTGACGTCGATGATGGTTCCTTCGTCGACCGACGAGCCCGCCGGGAGACCCTGCGACTCGATGGTTCCGTCCAACGCCTGATTGTCCGTGATGACCGTACCGATGATGTCGATGTCCAGACCGACCGCGATTGCCGAGGCTTGTGCGTCGTCGACGAGTTCACCGACGAAGTCAGGGACGGTCACTTTCTGGACCACACCGAGTTTGACGACGACCTGAGTCCCGACCTCCACTTCCTGGCCTGCACCGGGTGACTGCTCTGCGACGTTCCCGACGAGACCCGAGTTCAGCGCGACCTCCACCGTCTCGGATGAGACAACGAGGGTGAGGCCGAGAGCGTTGACGGCATTCCGGGCTGCGTTCTGGGTCATCCCTGTGAGGTCGGGTACATCGACAGGTTCGGGACCCATGGAGACGAGCACGATGATCGTCGCCTCGACCGGAATGACCTGTCCGGCCGCCGGATTGGTCTCGATGACGAAGCCCTCGAGCACGGTCGGGGAGAACTCCTCTTGCGTCTGGATGTTGGTGAACCCTTCCCGGGTCAACTCGATGATCGCCTGATCCGAGGACTTCCCTGCGACGTTCGGCACCTCGATGGCAGCGGGTCCGGAGGACACGACGAGGTCGACTGCGGTGCCAGGCTCGGCAGTCGTCCCACCCGGTGGCGACTGGTTGATGACGATGTTCTCATCCGTGTCGTCGGTCGGTTGGTAGGTGATGTTTCCGACGGTGAAGCCTTGATCGATGATCCGGCTCCGCGCGACGTCGATGTTCTCGTTGAGGACGTTGGGCACACCGAACTCTTCGGCGCCGGAGGAGACATACAGCGTCACGAAATCACCGACAGGAACTTCTGTTCCCGGGCCGGGATCGGTGCGGATCACGCGTCCGGCCTGGATTTCACTGTTTGCCTCGTCCTGGGTGCGGAATTTCAATCCGAGCTCCTGGAGGATCTCGAACGCCGCTTCGGTTTCGACACCGGTCAGGTTCGGCATCGCAACGGTCTCCGTGGCACCGTCACCACCGGAAAGCAATCGAAGCAGGAGCCACACGCCAAGACCGAGAACGACGACGAGCCCGCCGACCGCGGCCCAGTAGCCGGTTTGGGACTGCTCGCGGGCTGGGGCGTCGAACGTGGAGGTGCCTTCGGTGTACCCCGCCGGAGCCATACCGGGTGCGCCCGGTGCGGTGATCATTGCGGTCGCGGCCGCGGC
>CAYTWC010000345.1:0-2382 GCA_964441975.1 uncultured Acidimicrobiaceae bacterium
CGTGGGAAGGCGGCCGCGCCGACGGTGATCGCGATCGGGATGTTGATCACGGCGGTACTGATCATCGCGATCGGCGGTTCGTTGCTGGTCGGCGTGAACACCACGGAAGCGGCAGGGCGCCAGGTGAACGAGGCATCGTGGGCGAGAGTTGCTTCGAACTGGTTTCTCACGGACGTCCACGGCGCGAACGATGACAGCCTCGTGGCTCGTTGTCTCGATCCCTCCGGTGGCCCATCGACGCTGCTTCGAAGCTTCTTGGTCGAGGACGAACCAGAGGTTTCTCCGCCCTCGACAACGACCACGACGACCACGACGATCGGACCGTCGACGACGACCACCACGACAATCGGAACGACGACCACGACCACCGAACCGACAGTGACAACTCACTATGTCGAATGGTGGCGTCAGGGCGGCGGCGACTCGATTTCTGTGGTCCGGACGACGTGCACCGTCACGACGCCACTACCCGATCCGCCTGATCCCGCCTATCCGCCCACCTCCGAAGGTGAGGTGGCGACAGATCTGAGCGCCGTGACGATCAACTGTTCCTCGTCGACGTGCACCTTGTCGTGGGTGGGGTCCGAATCAGGGGAGACCTACCAGCTCACAGCGCGGAAGAGGATCCCATGATCGACCGTATCCGTGTCGACGACACCGGCTCCGCGCTCGTACTGGCCTTGATCCTGATCGGAATCTGGTCGATCGCCATCCTCGCTGTCGTCGGCATCGCCGAAGCGGGATTCGGACTCACGGTCGCAGCGAACGATGAGCGTGAACGCGTGTACGCCGCAGACGGCGGGATCGAGGCTGCGGTCACCTACCTCACGGTCGACTGGGAATCCTGGTCGTCCTGCCCCGACGTTGTGTACCCGGGCGAGGACGACCCAATCAACGTATCTGTGACGTGTACGAGCCTCGAGATCATCGGCTACGGCGGCGGTGAGGACGTCGGAGAGGTCGTCCGCGTCACCTCATCGGTCGACGGGGAGCTTCGTGCCGATGCGCGGGTGCGCCTCGATTGGCCTACTCCTCTCGATCCCCCGGACCCGAGCGACGAGCGGAGAGCCACCGCAACGGTCCTGCTGTGGGACGGGAGACCGTAATGACCAGTTTTCAGCGGGGAAGCGCATCAAGAAGGAGGGGCTGGGACGACGACGCACATTCTCACTGAAGGGCAAGAAGGACAGTTCGACAACGGAGAAAGGGAAGGAGTAGTTCGAACATGATGAACTACATATGGAAGCAGATGAGGCGGGTGAGGAACGAAGACAGCGGATTCACGCTGATCGAGCTCCTGATCGTGATTCTCATCTTGGGGATCCTCGCAGCGATCGCCATCTTTGCGTCGGAGCCATTCCGGCAGCGGGCGGCGGCAGCGTGTGAGGACGCAAACGAACGGATCGCCTTCACCGGCGATGTAGCGAACCAAGCGGGTGTCCAAGGCGACCTCTATGCCTATGAGGCTGGCGACTGTCAGTCCGGCGTGGGCGGTGGCGGACCCGGCGGCGGTGGCGATTTCACGGCCACGTTCGTGGCTGGTGACACAGGTGGAGCATCAGTGGCTGTTTCGGCAGCTGCTGGCGAACTCCTCGTAGCCGTCGCAAGTCATCGCACGCTCGATGACGGGGCATGGCCCGGGACGCCGTTCACGGCGGCTGGTTGGGACTTCCGAGGCTTCGCAGGTCACAAGACCGTGGGTGACACCGGTGACCGCCGCGTGGTGGGCGTGTTCACACGCATTGCAGACGGCACAGCGGCCGACGATTTCAACCCGAGCATCGGAGCGACTGCGGTCAACTCCGTCGTTCAGAGTTTCGCGGTCGATGAGGCACCGACGGTGTTCACCTTCGTCGCCACCAACGGCGATGCCACTGAGGCTGACACCCTTGCCCTGACGGGCGCAACCGGAGGTTCCGGAGCTGCGTTGATGATCGTCGGAGCAACGATGCGAGACGACGGCGGCGATGCCTCCGTCGGTTGGGCCGGAGGCGGCGCAGCAACGACCTCACAGGCTGGCTCCATGAGTACCAGCTTGAAGTCGAGCAGTGTCAGCGGTGCTGGTCCGCACGGTGACACGTTCGACCTTGGTGAGGACGAGCACGCCAGCGGGTTCGTTCTGATCGTTCGTTGACACGATGAGCTGGAGGAGGGGATTCGAAAGGAATCCCCTCCTCTCCGGCTCGGAGCGAGAGATGGCCTGCCAGGCGGGCGATCTGTCGTTCCGAGTGGTACCGATCCAAGAACAGATTGACGGGAGAAGACATGAGACAACCAACCAAACTCAAACAACGCCTGTTGCGAGACGATTCGGGATTCACGCTGATCGAGATGCTCATCGTGATCCTGATTCTTGGCATCCTGTCAGGAATCACCGTCCTG
>CAYTWC010000346.1:0-2369 GCA_964441975.1 uncultured Acidimicrobiaceae bacterium
ACGAGTAGATGTGGTTCCAATCGACCACGGTTGGGGCTACAACAGGGAAGCCCCGTTCACGCGGGGGTTTTCTGCTTCCGCTAGCTCCAGTACACAGTCCTCAGTACGCAGATCATGGTGTCGCCCGGCGTAGGGTCTTTCGGCGGTCAAGTCGACGCCTGTGTCTTGCTTCTCGCTTCTTGCGTCTTGCTTCTTGCTTCTGAGTACTCAGTACTTCCTCCTGCGTACTCAGGTACGATCGTGCGGGTTGGGTCATCGGCGAGGACGGAGGGCGTAATGCACGGGCACCGCGTTGCACGCGTGCGCCGGCGTGGAGTGGCGATCGTCGCTTGCATTGCGCTTGGTGTCGGAGCGTGTTCAGCGCAGTCGCCGAGCGCGCAGGAATCAGATCTCGCTGACCGGCTCCACGACGAGCTCGCAGCGCAGGGGGTCGACGTCGCGACGGACACGTTGGTTGCCCTCTTCGGCGACGACGGAGGTCACCTGTGTCTGGATGCCGAGCAGGGGAGCGCCTACATCGACTTCGCTCTGGTATCCCACCGGTTTGCGTTACGCAAGACGTCGGTGGACATGGACGACATCGAGTTTGCTCGTGCGGTGGTCGACGTCTACTGCCCTGACGAACGTCGGGTCTTCGACGAGTTCGTCGACAGTCTCGATGTGAGTGGGTCGGCATGACAGACCGGACCAACCGTCCCAAGCTGGCGATCTCCTGGAGGACCATCGCGTTCATGACGATCGCCGGCACCGGCAGCATCGCTCAGCTGTCGGCCTCAGCGGAGTACGGACTCGGTGCGATCACGCTCTACCTTCTCCCCGCGATCTTCTTCCTGCTTCCGGTTGCACTCGTCGCGGCGGAACTCGCGACGGGCTGGAAGGGTGGTGTGTTTTCCTGGGTGCGCGAGGGGCTCAACGATCGCATGGGGTTCCAGGCCCAGTGGCTCCAATGGATCCAGAGCGTCGCGCTGTACCCGTCGCTCCTGTCGTTCGGAGCCGCTGCGCTTGCCTATTCGTTCGGGGATCCGGCTCTTGCATCGAACGGTGTGTACACCGGGGCGATCATTCTCATCGTGTTCTGGGCAGCGACCATCGTCGCTCTCCGTGGCGTCGGCGCCACTGCAAGGCTCTCGAGCGTAGGCATGATCGCAGGCACGATGGTCCCGGCGATCGCCCTCGTCGTGTTCATGGTCATCTGGCTCGGTGACGGGCAAGCCTCGAACACGCCGCTTGAGATCGCCGCTGTCGTCCCTCCGTGGGCGGGAATTGCCAGCATTGTGCTCATCGTCTCGAATTTCATCGCATTCGCAGGCCTCGAGGTCAACGCGGTCCATGTCAGGGACATGAAGGACCCCGCTCGTGGCTATCCCAAGGCCCTCGCTCTGGCGGGCATCACCATCGTGGCGATGTACATGCTCGGTTCGATCGCGATCGCCGTGATCGTGCCGAACAGCTCGATCAATCTCAATGCCGGTGCCGCCCAGGCGTTCACGGTGTTCGGTGCGACATTCGGCCTTCCGTGGGTCGGACAGCTTCTCTCGGGTCTGCTCGTCGTAGGCATCCTCGGTGCGGCGATTTCCTGGGTGGCGGGGCCGAGCCGTGGCCTGCTCAACGTGGGGAGGGAAGGCTTCCTCCCACAGCGTCTCCAGCGGGTCAACAAGGCTGGTGTCCAGGGTTCCATCCTGATCGTCCAAGGACTCGTCGTGTCGGTGCTCGCTCTCGCCTTCGCCCTGCTCCCGAGCGTGTCCGCCGCGTTCTGGGTTCTCCAGGCGATGACCGCGATTCTGTACCTCACGATGTATGTGATCCTGTTCGTTGCAGCGTGGCGCTTGCGGACCGTCCGACCCGAAGTCAGCCGAAGTTTCCGGGTCCCCGCGATCGGGTTGTTTGCGATCATCGGATCCGCGGCCGCGATTGCTGCGATCCTGATCGCGTTCGTGCCCCCTGCCCAGTTCGCCTCGACGCCGCTCATCGGCTACATCGCGTTACTCCTCCTCGGTGTCGGCGTACTCGGCGGTTCGGGCCAGGTGCTCTTCCAGCTGCGCAAGCCGAGTTGGCAGGCGGTTCCCGCCGATCGACCCCCGGACGAATCGCCCTAGCGCCTGCGATCGGGCCACAGTTGGAGCAGGTTCCCCGCGTCTATGATGCGGCGAACCACTGGGATGGAGACGCATGGCGAGCGCAGGGAACACGACGACGACGAAACCGGCACGCGCTGCTCTCGTCCTCACCGGATTGATCCTCGTCGCAGCGGTCGCCAACCTCAACCTTTCGGTCGCCAATGTTGCACTCCCTGATATCGGCCGAGCGTTCGGAGCGTCCCAGACGGGCTTGAACCTTGTTGCCGTCGGCTATTCGCTTGGGCTTGCGGC
>CAYTWC010000347.1:0-2356 GCA_964441975.1 uncultured Acidimicrobiaceae bacterium
AGTTCTGGAAGACCATCGCGATGTCCCTGTCCTTGGGCTGGACATCGTTGACGACGCGCTCACCGATGCTGAGCTTCCCTTCGGTGATGTCCTCGAGCCCGGCGATCATGCGAAGGATTGTCGATTTGCCACAGCCGGAAGGACCGACCAGTACGAGGAACTCGCCGTCTTCGATCTCAAGATCCACCTGTCCGACTGCCCGTGTGCCGTCGGGGTAGATCTTTCCCAAATCCTCAAGTGAAATCGAAGCCATGCGAGTCTCTCCAAATCTGCCGGAAACGTAGACACACCATAGCATGGATGTCGTGGAACGACCGTCAATATTGGTTGACACCTTATCATCCGCGGTCAACTAGAGTTGACTGCGTGAGCAGCGACGAGAAACGCACAATCATCCCCCATCCCGCGGACACCGAAAACGCACTCGCTGCCGTTGTGTCGCTCCGCCAGACGGCGGATCAACTTGAGTTCACCGCCGTCCAGCGGGCCATCGACTCGGGCTGGTCGTGGGCCCAGATCGCCGAGGCTCTGGGTGTCACCCGTCAGGCGGTACACAAGAAGTACGCACATCGGATCAAACGATGACGCACCCAGCGGCGAGGGACCGTATCGACTCGCCCTGGACATTCGGCGCCGTCGAGGCCGGTGGAACGAAGTTCCGGACCGGCATCTACTCGAAGGATCTGGTACTGATTGAGCACGAACGGTTCACGACGGACGATCCCGATACGACGATTGCGAAGGTCATCGACTTCTTCCGCTCCCGGCCGAGTGTCTCGGCGCTCGGAATCGCCTGCTTCGGTCCGGTCGACCTCAGGGCGGGAAGTGCGTCCTACGGTTCGATCCTCCGGACTCCGAAGGAAGGCTGGTCCGGTGTCGACGTGCTCGGCGGGATAGGTGGAGCACTCGGTGTTCCGACGGCGATCGACTCGGACGTCGGCGCAGCGGCAGTTGCGGAGCAGTCAGTCGGTGCCGGCGTCGGACGCTCAACGGTTTGCTACGTGACGGTCGGAACGGGGATCGGTGGCGCGGTCGTCATTGACGGGAATGTTCAGCGTGGCCACGGGCACAGTGAGATCGGGCATGTGCCGACGGACCCGATCGTTGGCGACGTCTTCGAAGGGTCCTGTCCGTATCACGGCCGGTGCCTGGAGGGTGTCGCCTCCGGATCGGCGATCGAAGCGAGACGTCGAGCGGGTGACGCCGACCCTTTGCGGTTCGTCGCTGGCTATCTCGGACAGCTCGTGCAAACGCTCACCTACACGTTCGCCCCCGATGTGATTGCGTTCGGAGGAGGTGTGTTCAACGAACCCGGACTCCTCGAGGCGGTCCGGAACGCATCCACTTCGAGACTCGCCGGGTACTCCACGGACACTGACCTGGTCGGCGGGATCGACGCCTATGTCGTGCGATCGGCTCTCGATCAGGACGCTGGCCTCCTCGGTGCGGGTCTCCTCGCAGCGAAGGCGGCTGGCAGAGAACCCGGACACCCGTAGTTCCGGCAGCGTCGATCCGGGTCCGACGAGCCGAGGCCAAAGGTCAACTCCTCGACGCTGTCGTGGCCGACAACGCGGTGGATTGCCTTCGCGGAACGCGGAGTACGATGTCGGCCGGGAACTGGTGGAGGTGTGCGTGCAGTTTGATCTGTCCCTCGAGGAGTTGCGGGACTACAGACCGGACATTCGACGTCCGTCCGATTTCGATGAATTCTGGGCGGCGGAACTCGCTGCGGCACGCGCGCTCTCGAGTGAACCGGACTTCGAACTGATCGACTCGATCGTCACCATGGCGGACATCTACGACGTTTCGTTCTCGGGCTACGGAGGGAGTGCGATCAAAGGGTGGCTGCTCGTGCCCAAGATCCTCGAGCCCCGAACGCCGGTCGTGGTCGAGTTCATCGGCTACACCGGAGGCCGCGGCCGTCCGTATGACCGCCTTGAATGGGTGGGAGCCGGCTATCCGCATCTGATCATGGACAGCCGTGGTCAGGGGTGGATACGAACCGGCTCCGATACCCCGGACGCGGGCGGAGGCGGTGAGCCATCGGCGTACGGCTTCATGATGCGCGGAATCGAGTCACCGAAGACCTACTACTTCACGCGTCTGTTCGTCGATGCGGCTCTCGCGCTCGACCTTCCCGATGCACACCCGGCCACCGCCGGGCGCGGCATCATCGCGACCGGCGGGAGTCAAGGGGGCGGTCTCGCGTTGGCAGCGACCAGCCTGAATCCGCGCGTCTCCGCAACGGCCTCGGACGTTCCGTTCCTCGCGCACTTTCACCGAGCTGTCGAGATCACCGACAGGCAGCCGTATGAAGAGATTGCGGGGTACCTCCGCCTGTATCCCGACCGGATCG
>CAYTWC010000348.1:0-2354 GCA_964441975.1 uncultured Acidimicrobiaceae bacterium
GGCCGAGGATCGATTCGTGATCGTGGGAGGATCGGGGCTTCACTTCCGTTCGATCGTCGACCCCATGACCTTTGCGCCGACGGATGACCGCATCCGAGCGGACATCGAGGCGATGGCTCCCGAGGACGCCGTCGCGAGCCTGGTCGAAGCGGACCCCGTCGCTCCAGACGTTGTTGACATGGCGAATCCGCGGCGGGTTACCCGAGCACTCGAGATCATGGAGATCACCGGGGACACGCCCTCTGTCCGTGCGGCACGACCGGAGGCGATCGCTCTGAAACGGTACGAGCCCGTGATCGGACATGTCTCGATCGGCATTGACGCCGGCGAGTACGCCAATGCCCGGGCCGATGCTCGGTTCATCGACATGATGGAAGAGGGCCTCCTCGATGAGGTGGCATCCCTCGTCGGCGTCATGGGACGGAACGCATCGCAAGCGGTCGGCTATCGGGAGCTGGCAAGGGCCGTCAGCGGTGTCGATACCATTGAAACCGCGGTCACCAGAGCGAAGGCTGCAACGCGACAATTGATCAAGCGCCAGCGGACGTTCTTCGGGCGGGATCCGCGCATTGCGTGGATGCCGTGGCAGGATGACGCCGAGCAGCGCATCGAAGCAGTGATGGCACACGTGGAGAGGGAGACAACGTGGACTTCGTGAAGGTTCAGGGGCTCAGCAACGACTTCATCGTCTTCGACGGTCCGTTCGTCCCTAGCCCGCACGACGTTGTCCGCTGGTGCGACCGTCGGACCGGCGTCGGCGCAGACGGCGTTCTGGTCATCGAGCCGATCACAACGGACCGCGTGCAGATGCGGTACTGGAACGCCGACGGTGGTGAGGCCGAAATGTGCGGCAATGGGCTGCGGTGTATCGCACGTCTCTCGTACGAGCGCG
The DNA here is from genome assembly GCA_964441975.1 of uncultured Acidimicrobiaceae bacterium. GTDB lineage: Bacteria > Actinomycetota > Acidimicrobiia > Spongiisociales > UBA5794 > UBA5794. The sequence continues at coordinate 893 of CAYTWC010000348.1, forward strand.
ACTGGGTCCGCACCCCCGAGTTCATCGTCGAGACTGCGGTCGGTGATCACCCTGTGACGGTGCTCGGTGACCGCGTACAGGCATTCGTCGGGGTGCCGCAGGGCTACCGCACCGAAACGTTGTCCGTCGCCGACCAGGCGATCCATCCGCTATCGATCGGGAATCCGCACGCCGTGATCTTCGTCGAGGACGTCGACGAGGCCGATGTCGAGACCATCGGTCCTCGGGTCGAGAACGATCCCCTGTTTCCCAACCGCACGAACGTCGAGTTCGTGCAGATACTCGAGAATGGTGAGGGCATTCGCGCCCGGATCTGGGAGCGAGGCGTGGGCGAGACGCTTGCGTCGGGGACCGGTGCGACGGCCTCCGCCTACATGGCGCACAAGGTCCACGGAATCGATCAACCGATCAGCGTGTCACTCCGCGGTGGCGAACTGAGGATCTCGATCGACGAAGAGGGTGCCTGGATGGAAGGTCCAGCCGAGATCGTCTTCAGCGGGTCGGTCGACTAGGCGTATTCAGTCGACCCTGCGAAGCACGGCAACGACGACACCGAGGATCGCGACGCCGTCTGAGAACACCATCGGTTCATAGCTGTCGTTCTCGGGATGCAGCACGATGCCGATGTCATTCCTCTCGAATCGCTTCACCGTTGCTTCCTCGCCATCGACGAGCGCGGCGACGATCTGACCGTTCCGTGCCGTTTCCTGCTTCTGGACCACGACGTAGTCGCGATCGAGGATGCCTGCATTCATCATCGAGTCGCCCCTGATGCGGAGCATGAAGACCGCCTCCTGACCGACGAGTTCCGTCGGCAGGGGATAGACCTCTTCGATGTCCTCTTCGGCGAGGATGGGCGAGCCAGCAGCGATGTCGCCGACAAGCGGTACGTCGCGCACCGCAGCTCTCGAGATGTGGACGGCACCATCGGGCTCGATCACCTCGATGGCGCGTGGCTTGGACGGATCCCGACGGATGTATCCCTCGGACGCCAGCGTCGAGAGATGGCTGTGCACGGTCGAGGGTGAGCTGAGCCCCACGGCGTCACCGATCTCGCGGACCGACGGTGGATATCCGCGTTCTGCCACCGTCGAGCTGATGAGGTCGAGGATCTCTCGTTGTCTGCTCGTAAGCGCTGTTCGATCTGCCACATGGCCTCCTTCGTCGTATGACACGATAGCCCCATTTTCGATTCCGACCAAACATATGTTCGATTGTTCGCCCGATGCGATGCTCTGGCTGGCGGTGCAGGTGTGGGCATGTCGTCGCCACGTGCGACCTTCGGGAGGAATGACTTGACAATCGAACAGGTGTTCGATACCTTTGCGTCATGACCGAACAGGTGTTCGGTCGGGTGATGGCCGGATCGTTCGAACCGGGCACATGACTGAAGAGTGATGCGGCGCCCCCGGGTCCCTCGAAAGTGTCACACCCGATCCGTACCTTGGTCATAGGAGCTGAA
>CAYTWC010000349.1:0-2346 GCA_964441975.1 uncultured Acidimicrobiaceae bacterium
GCCCCTCCGGGCTCGCAGGCTCGCAGGCCCCCCTGAACCTGCTTCGCAGATTCCGTCCCCCCTAAAGGGGGGACGCGTTTGGTCGGGAATGGTTTGAGCGGTGGACAGTAGGGTTCCGGGCGATGGGCGGACGACGAGACACCATTCCACCGATTCGGTTTGCACCGGTGCATGGTGGGCGGATCGCCTACCAGGACTTCGGGACGGGACCGGGCACCATCGTGGCCATGCCTCCGCTCGCGCAGAACATCGAGATGGCGTGGGAATGGCCCGACGTCAGGCGGATGTTCGACCGATTCTCGACGTTCACCCGGTTCATCCACTTCGACAAGCGAGGCACCGGGGCGTCCGACCGCACCGGCAGGCTCGACTCGATCGATGAACGAGTGGACGATCTGCGCGCTGTCATGGATGCCGCTGGCGTCGAACGGGCACACATCTTCGGTGGATCCGAGGGTGGACCGGTCGCTGCATTGTTCGCCGCCACCTATCCGGATCGTGTCGAGGGCCTGATCCTGAGCGGCACCGGCGCGACGCTGTACCCGGCGGACATGACGCAAGAGGAACGACAGGCTGCGTTCGACCGCATCGATGTCGCATGCCGGCTGTGGGGTACACCCGACTCGCCCGTGGTCGACCGGTTCGCACCGTCCCTTGCGAGCGATCCCGAATACCGAACGTGGCACCAGCGGTACGAACGAGCAGCAGCGAGCCAGGACTCGATCCGCAGGATCCTCCGATCGTCCGTCGATGTCGATGTCCGGGACATCCTCCCCGACATCACCGCACCCGCCCTCGTGATGCGGCGTATCGGAGAGGCCGCCTTCACCGAGGCACAGACGCGCCAGTTCGCCGACGGCATCCCGGATGCCACGTATGTCGAGCTCGAAGGCGACGACCATTTCGCCTACGCCGGTGACATGGAGGCGTGGATGGGGCACATCGAACGGTTCGTCGTCGGCTACGTCGACCAGGGGTCCCGTCCCATCGGGACACCAACGAAGCCGAGGATCACGACACTCGGTGGGTTCAGCGTCGAGGTCGACGGGGAACCGGTGCCGACGTCTGCGTGGGGATCACGCCACGCCCGCCAACTGTGCAAGCGACTCGTCGCCGCACGGGGATGGCCGGTGACGAGGGACCAGCTGATCGACATGCTCTGGCCCGACGACACCGACCGAGACACGGTGTCTGCCCGTCTGTCGGTCCAACTGTCCAAACTGCGACGAGTGCTCCAGGGTGGCGTCGTCGCCGACCGCGAGACCGTGCGTCTCGACCTTGACGAAGTCGACACCGACCTCGAGGCGTTCTACCGGGCCGAGGACGACACCGCGATCGTCGCTGCCTACCGGGGCGAGTTCCTTCCCGAAGACATCTACGACGACTGGACCAACCCACCCAGGGACGAGGCGAGGACACGGTTCCGCACCGCCGCCCGTCGGCTCTCGGTGCATGCGTCGGGCACCGGGGACCACCCACGGGCAGTGTCGACCGCACGCCGTCTCGTCGAGGTCGACGCCTTCGACGACGACGCCCACCGGCTTCTCGTCGAAGCGCTCGTCGCAGCCGGCGAACTCCGCGAGGCCGAACGTGCACACGAGACGTGGACGACGACCATGGCCGAGATCGACATCGCAGTCCCGCCACTCAACACCTTCACGTAAATGACCTGCCTGTAGCGGCCACGCCCCCCTGGCTCGGCTCCGCCGTCGCCCGTCCCCCCTAAAGGGGGGACACGTTATCGGTGAGTGGATGAGCTTGACCATGCCCCCCTTGCTCGAAACGTGGTCGGATATCGCCGTTCGGGCAAGAATCCTGACAGAACGCTGTGTTCAATCCCCCTCGGTGCGGACCGAGTCGGGATCACGAAAGGAGGCCCCGACCGACCACATGCAAATGCCGAAGATGATCGCGAGAGAGCCCAGACCCGGCAACAGTTGAACGAGCCTCAGGGTCTTATCCATCAGGTCGTACCCGGGGCTCCAGAGCATGTATACGAGCAGGAGCACTAGCCCACCGACCACGAGCGCAATTCCCGCTCTCTTCAGAATGGCTGGCCTGAATGTCGCCATCGAACTCCCCTTCGCGCTCTTCTCTTGAGCCCTGAGATGGTACCCGGAGCAGTTGACCCTCGCCGGCGAGATGAGACACGTTTGATGTGCGGGTAGCTGGTCGTGACCGAAAGGTTTTCGAAAGGGGGTGGGGCACGATGGCGACATGTCATCACAACACACACCCATGCAAGAGGTCGATCACAACACGGCACTGCTCCATGCCGGAGGCGAAGGGTCGCACTTCCACTTCCTGAATCACGTGGCGACTGTCAAGGTCGCCGGTGAGGGGAGC
>CAYTWC010000350.1:0-1969 GCA_964441975.1 uncultured Acidimicrobiaceae bacterium
CCGGAATCTGAGCCCGCGGGCTCGCCTGCCCATCTGAAACGCACCAGAAGACTGGCTCCGACAACCGGTGGTCAGTCTTCTGTCGTTGCTGCACCACGAACTTCTTGAACTTTCTGCTTGACATGTTCTTACTTTGTAAGGTACAGTCCTCTTACAACGTAAGAAAGACAGATCGGGAGACAGGAAGAACGATGTCAAACGCAACGAGAACACAACCACGAACCGAAGATCCGGCCACCCCTGCTCGGGAGTACGCACACCAACGGCGAGCGTTCCAGATACACCTCATGGTGGCATCGATATCGACCGCTCTCGTATTCATCATCAACTGGTTCACCAACGCCATCTCCGGAATCACCGGCGAGGTCTCTGCCTGGTGGTCGGTGTGGATGCTGGTCGGATGGGGATTTGCCCTGATGATCCACGGAATCCTGGTCATGGCCGCAAAGCCGCAAGACCTTCCTTCTGCATAGCCCAAACCCAGTCGCCCACCACCACAACCACCACCCATCAATATCGACAAGGAGTCACGACACCATGGTCACAACCACCCACCACCAGAGCACGAAGTACATCAACGCCTACAACGACGAACTGACAGCCGATCTGACCGACGCCCTTGCATCCACATCCGTGCCGAGGCGGAAGCGTCGCTTGGTCAGGCGCACACGGGCAGCCGTGGCTCGATGACTACGCCGAAGCGCACATCGGAGGGGTTGGGGTGTTCGACACTAGGCAGCGGTGCCCTCGGGGCCGGATACGGTGACATCGAGGCGGTCGCGTCGAGCCGCAAGTGCGTTGAACAAGGCTGACGCCCCCACCGCCAGGGTGAGACCGACGAGCGGGAGTGTGTAGCTCCCGAATCCGTCTCTGGCGGCCCCGATGACGAACGGCGTGAAGCCGGCGACGATCGCGGCGACGCCCCATTGCTTCCCCATCACCGATCCGAAATCCGGACCCGAATACCAGTCGTTCATGATCACCGCCCTGAGCGGGAGGCTGAAGCCGAAGAACAGCCCGAAGAACACGAAATGGGCGATCATCACGATCTGCGGGCTGCCGATGATCGCGAGGATCATCGATCCGATGATCCCGAGCAGCGACCAGTTGTACACCGTCGTAGGTTTGATGTAGTCCGAGATCCTCGGAGCGAAATACCTCCCGGGGAATGTGAGTAGCCCCGAGAAACCCGCCAGTACCGCCACGAACGCGACGTCGAAGCCTTGTTCTTCGAACACCGCCACACGGTGAAACAGCATCGTGTTCATCGAAGCGAAGATGAGGATCACCGAGATCGAGATGTATCCGAGACGCCGGTCACGCCAGAACCGCGACCACGCGACCTTCGGGACGACAACTCCGAGATCACCACTCGGCTTCACCTTCGGATAGAAGAACGCTGTCGCGATCAGCCCGGCTGCGAGCACCGAAACGCCGAGACCCACCGCCGTCGGACGCCAGCCGAACGCGGACACCGCAAATCCGGTCAACGGGAGAAACACCGGACCGGCGACGCCACCGATGAGCACGAGCAACGAGATCGCCCGGTTGCGATAGTCCGCCCCGACCCAAAGGCTGAGGGCGACGAAAGACGGCTCGTACAGCGTCATCGCCTGCGCTGGGCCGATCAGGAACCAGAAGGCCACGAGGATCATCCATTCTGCCGTTGCGAGGGAGATCATCACCATCCCGACGAACGCAAGGACGGCGCCGACGGCCATCAGCCCTCGCACGGAGTGGTGGTCGACCCAGCGGCCGACCCGCGGTGCCATCAACCCCGCGATGACACCGGCACCGCCGAACGCTGCGGACAGCAGCGCGATCGAGAACTCGCCACCAGCCGCTTCCTCCGTGAGCAGCACCGACATGGCGTAGAGCTCGACCCCGAACGCCACGAAGACGAACATCGCAAGCGCAACAACCGCTGACCGTGGGTGGTAAACTGGAACTGGTAGCGAAGTTGGAAAGT
>CAYTWC010000350.1:1979-2337 GCA_964441975.1 uncultured Acidimicrobiaceae bacterium
CATCCCGCCAGCGTATCTCCGCCGGCGGGCGTCTCCGTCAATCCTCCGACGTGAGGTACGCCTCGACGACTTCGACGGTCGTCTGATACGACACCATCTCGAACTCCGGGGCAAAGCCGATCTCAGCGTTGATGCCGAGCATCGGAGCATTGGAAGCAGCGTTCTCGGTGATGAGGCGCACAGCGTCGGGATACTTGTCGAGCGTGCGCAGAATCACGGCAGCCTTGATCCACTTCCCGAGGGCGAATCCTCGGTGCTCTCGATCCACCACCGTCAGGCCAGTATGAAGCGTCTCGTCGTCCTCGAAGAACTTGACGATCGACGAGAACCCGACAAGCCGACCGGACTCGACGTGTCT
>CAYTWC010000351.1:0-2329 GCA_964441975.1 uncultured Acidimicrobiaceae bacterium
AGCTTGAGTTCATCATCAGCGACGCCTCACCCCACGCATTGATATACGAAGATCAGTTCACCGAGGCTGCCGATGCACTCGATGTCTCCGTGAAGCTCACGCTCGGGACAGGGTTTGACACCGCCCGTGACGCTGCCGATCCGACCGTGGCACCGCGGATGCGATCGACACACGATGACCCGCTTGCGATCCTCTACACATCGGGGACAACGGGTCATCCGAAGGGAGCCATCGAAACGATCGGCATGTTCTTCTGGAACGCAATCAACATCGGGTCCGAGGTGGAGCTGACACGTTCGTCAGTCGGACTCAACGTGCTGCCGACCTTTCACACAGGTGGACTCAACCTCTACACCACCCCGCTGCTGCACCTCGGAGGAACATCCGTCAACCTCAGGGAGTTCGACCCCGACCGGGTGATCCATTGGCTCACGTCAGGACGCATCTCTCACTTCTTCGCGGTACCGGCTGTCTACCAGTTCCTGGCCGAGGACCCACGATGGGAGGACGCCAACTTCTCCGCGGTCAGATCATGGGCAAGCGGCGGTTCAGCGATGCCCTTGCCGATCCTCGAACGGTACGCGCGACGCGGTATCGCAATCCGACAGGGAATGGGTCTGACCGAGACGAGCCCGACGCTCTTTCTCACTGATGAAGAACACGCTATCGACAAAGCGGGGTCAGTCGGAAAACCAGCGATGCATACAGAGATCAAGATCGTCGATGAGGCCGGGATCGAAGTCGAACAGGGTGTCGTCGGAGAGCTGTGGGCCCGTGGCCCCAACGTCACACCGGGCTACTGGAGACGCCCCGAAGCCAACGCGACATCGTTTACCGACGGTTGGCTGCACACGGGAGATGCGGCGCGGATGGACGACGACGGGTACGTGTACATCGTCGATCGTTGGAAGGACATGTACATCTCGGGGGGAGAGAACGTCTATCCCGCCGAGGTCGAGCAGGTCTACTTCGCCCACCCCAACGTACTCGACGTCACGGTGATCGGTGTGTCGGACTCCAGATGGGGTGAATCGGGTCTCGCTGTCGTGGTACCACGAAGCCCGACGGACTTCGACCCAGCCACCTTCATCGAGTTCGGCCGCGACCGACTGGCTGCCTACAAACTCCCGAAGGACGTGTGGATCGTGGATGAAATACCGCGGAACGCCGCCGGGAAGGTGCTCAAACGGGTCCTCCGGGAACACGCCGAGCGTGACAACCGGCCCCGGCGACCGACGGGATCCACCTCGTGATCAGAGCGTGCTCCTCTAGAATCACGCTATGAGCGAATACAGACCACCCGTGCGCGACATGGCGTTCGCGTTGGACACGATCGCCGACATCGACTCGATCTCCGCGCTGGCGGCATTCGACCATGTCGACCCCGATGCGATCGGTGACCTGCTCGATGAAGCCGGTCGCTTCTTCGGCGAGGTGTTCGCCCCTACGAACGCTGTGGGTGACACGGTGGGAGCCCGGTTTTCGGACGGATCCGTGATCACACCCGATGAGTTCAAACCGGTATGGGAGAAGCTCACGGACTCTGGATGGACCGCAGTGACAGGCTCACCGACGTTCGGGGGCTTCGGGTTCCCCAAGGCGGTCGGCGCTCCCATATCCGAGATGATGACGACTGCAAACCTCGCCTTCTCACTCGCTCCGATGCTCACAGGGAGCGCCATCTCGCTCCTCGAACACCACGGGAACGACGAACTCCGCGACACATACCTCGCAAACCTCATCAGCTGCCGATGGACAGGCACGATGGTCCTGACGGAACCGGAAGCCGGATCCGATGTCGGGGCGCTCAGGACCAAGGCGGAACCAAATGACGACGGCACCTGGAGCATCACGGGCACCAAGATCTTCATCACATGGGGCGATCACGACCTCACCGAGAACATCATCCACCTCGTTCTCGCACGAACGGAAGGTGCCCCGGCAGGCACGAAGGGGATCAGCATGTTCCTCATCCCGAAATTCTTGGTCGACGATGATGGAAACCCGGCGAAGCGCAACACCGTCGAGACCGTCTCGATCGAACACAAACTCGGCATCCATGCGAGTCCGACCTGCGTGTTGTCCTTCGAGGGGGCGACCGGATACATGATCGGCGAGGAAAACCGTGGGATGCGATACATGTTCACGATGATGAACCAGGCCCGCCTCGAAGTCGGTCTCGAGGGCCTCGCTGTCGCAGAACGTGCGTATCAGCATGCCTCGGCGTACGCGAAGATCCGCAGACAAGGCACGGCCCCGGGAGCGGACGCACCGAGCCCGATCATCGATCACGCAGACGTCCGCCGCATGTTGATGACGATGCGGGCGT
>CAYTWC010000352.1:0-2327 GCA_964441975.1 uncultured Acidimicrobiaceae bacterium
TGGGCCGGTGCCGGGCCCGACCGAGTCAGTCGATGCATCGGACGCCGCGGGGTCCGAAAGGATCGAGCCGGACGAGGCCCCCGAAACACCGCCCGTCGTGGTGCCCGAGCCACCGGTCGAACCTGAGGCGCCCGTTCCGGCCCAGGCGGAGGCGCCGAGCGACGACGATGTGGACCAGGCCAACGAACTTGCCATCCGAAATGCTGCGCTGAAGGACATCAAACGCGGTCTCGTGGAGCTGCAGAACGAAACCCTTGAAGCACTTCGTACCGACGAGACATGGACGCCCGATGACGGCTTCATGGATCGGTTCGACGATCCATTCGCCCGTGTCGCCGAGGTGTCGGAGACCGGTTCTCCGTCCGACGCTGCCGACGCCTTCGCTTCGGACCTCCACGACTCGGTGCTTTCGGCACTTGAGGAGTCGCGTACGTCAGGCAAGGGTTCGCGGGCCGTCGCCGCCGCGGCTTCGAAGGTGTTCCGGACCTGGAGAAGTGACGAGGCCGAGCGGCGCCTGCAGCGCCTCTAGGTCGCCGTGACACGGAAAACACGGGTCCACGTAGACTCAGCTGCGTGATCAACCGCGAGCCAGTTCCAGTGCGCCAGAGTTCTGGCATCCGACGGATCCTCGTCATCGTGCTGTCGGCCGGCTTCCTCGTCTTGCTCGCCGCCCGCTGGCTGGCCACGCTCTGGACCGACTATCTCTGGTACTCGGAGCTCGATGCGACCAGGGTGTGGACGACGCTGACCTTCACGAAGGTCGGGCTCGTCATCGCTGCCTCGATTGTCGCCGTGGTCGTGTTCTGGGTGAACCTGTGGATCGTCGATCGGGTTTCCCCGAGAGCCCTGATGGTGTCGGGTGGTCCGGACGAGGAACTCCTCGAGCGGTACCAGCAATGGATGGAACCCAGAGCGTTCGCCGTCCGGAGCTCGTTCGCGATCCTGTTCGGGATCCTCATCGGGCTCGGCGCAGGTGCGTGGTGGCAGAACTGGCTGTTCTGGCGCAACGGTGTCGAATGGGGCGTCCTCGATCCGATCTACAACAACGATCTGTCACAGTACATATTCGCGCTTCCGTTCTATCGCGATGTCTTCGGGTGGCTCTTCCAGCTTCTCCTCGTCGTGACGCTCGTCGTGACGGCAGCCCACTACCTCAACGGTGGGATCCGGATAGGGGGCCGCGGCCAGGCGACCTCCGACGGCGTGAAGGTGCACATCTCGATACTCCTGGCGCTCGTCGCCCTCCTGAAAGCGGTCGGTTACCAGTTCGACAAGTGGGAGTTGCTCTACTCCACCCGCGGTCCGGTCTTCGGTGCCTCGTACACGGACGTCAACGCCCAGATCCCGGCGCTCAACCTGCTGATCTTCATCTCGGTCGTCTCAGCGATCATCCTGCTCGTGAACGTCTGGTTCCGTGGCTGGTCCTTGCCCCTCGTGGCCCTGGGGATCTGGCTCATCACATCGATCGGCGTCGGTGGGATCTACCCGGCGATGGTCCAGCGATTCTCGGTGGAACCGAACGAGATCAACCAGGAGACCGAGTTCGTCCAACACAACCTTGACTTCACGCGCCTCGCATACGGGCTCACCGATGTCGAGACGATCGAGTTCCAGGCTTCGTCGGATCTCGACGCGCAATCCATCGAGGACAACCGTCCGACAGTCGACAACATCCGCCTGTGGGACCCCGGTGTGCTCGAACAGACCTATCCGGAACTCCAGAACATCAAGACCTACTACGACTTCGCGGACGTCGACGTGGACCGCTACGTGATCAACGGTGAACTGACCCAGGTCATGACATCGGCGAGAGGGCTCGACGAGGACAACATCCCGGGCACAGGATGGGTCAACGAGCGTCTTGTCTACACCCACGGACTCGGCGCCGTCCTGAGTCCGGCGAACACCGTCACGAGCGACGGAACCCCCGACTTCCTCCTCCAGGACATCCCACCGTTGAACACATCAGGGTCGCCGAACCTCGACGTCGAGCAACCACGCATCTACTTCTCGGACTCCGCACACAGCGATTTCCTGATCGCCGGATCGGACGAAGGTGAGGTCGACATCCCATCAGGCCCCGGTGACGCCGATACCGAGCGAAACTCGTACGACGGAAGCGGTGGCGTAGCCCTCGGTGGATTCCTCCAGAGGACCGCATGGGCGTTGCGGTTCGCCGACCTGAACACACTGATCTCGGGACAGGTGAATCCAGAGAGTCGGGTCATGTTCGCTCGCAACATCAAGGACCGCGTCAAGCGGCTCGCACCGTTCTTGTACGTCGACAACGATCCGTACATGGTCGTGTCCGGTGGACGCCTCGTTTG
>CAYTWC010000353.1:0-2326 GCA_964441975.1 uncultured Acidimicrobiaceae bacterium
GAACGTCCGGGTTGTCGAAGACCTCGCGAACCCCGCCTAGTCGAGCCGCAGGTCAGCGCCGCGGCAAGGGCTTCTCGAGACGCATCTCCATGCGAGCATCGGCAGGCTTCATCCTCATGCGGTCACCGGTCGGCCGATAACCGAGCCGCTGGTAGAACGAGCGAGCACGTGCGTTCTCTTCCGCGACCCACAGGGTCGCAAGACGCGCTCCCCACCCGCTCCCCCACTCCTCGGTTGCCCTGATCAGGTCCGTTGCCAGCTCCGTTCCCCGATGGGTCGGTGCGACATACACCGACACGACGACTAGCACCTGCTTGTTTCCCTGTGACCGTTTCAGCCCGATCGCCATGGCCACGGGTTGATCCCCGTCGAACCCGCGCATCGTCGCCTGCTCGTTCCCCTCAGAACCCTTTTGGGCGCGCTCGATCCACACGGCAGCGGCGTATGCGACCGCCTCGTCAAGCGTGGTGATATAGGCGTCGGGTACATCCGTGAGCATCTGAAGCCTGATCGACTTGATCTGCCTCCACTCGTCTGCCGTGACTCTGCGAACGTCAGCCACCGATCGTCAAGCCGTGCTTCGGTCGCGGCACGAGTTCGCCGGGTGGCTCCTCCCCGGAGTACTCGACCCATGTCATGGACGTCTGACCGAGATCCTGTGGCACCATGGAGATGCAGTCCTTGACCGGACACACCAGGCTGCACAGGTTGCAACCGACGCAATCGTCGTGCTTGATCCAGACCTCGGTCTTACCATCGGCGGTCGGGCGGGAGCCGATCGCCTGGTGCGCACCGTCTTCGCATGCGATGTAGCACAGCCCGCACCCGATGCATTTCTCCTGGTCGATGTCGGCCTTGAGGACGAAGTTGATATCGAGGTTCTCCCATGTGGTCACGCGATCGACGGACCTGCCACGCAGATCGGCGACGCCGGCGATGCCCTTCTCGTCGAGATAGTTCGACAACCCCTCGTGCATGCCCTCGACGATGCGATACCCGTAATGCATCACGGCGGTACACACCTGGATCGTCGTCGACCCGAGCAGTATGTACTCCGCGACGTCCTGCCATGTCTCGATGCCGCCGATCCCGCTGATGGGAAGGTCCGCGGTCTCGGGATCGGCTGCTATCGAGGCGACCATGTTCAAGGCGATCGGCTTGACAGCAGGACCACAGTATCCGCCGTGGCTCGACTTGTTGCCGACCATCGGCCTCGGTGTGAACGAATCGAGATCGACACCGGTGATCGAATTGATCGTGTTGATCAGAGAGACGGCGTCGGCACCACCGTCCTTGGCGGCACGGGCGGCGTAACGGATGTCCGTGATGTTGGGTGTGAGCTTGACGAACACCGGTGTTGTCGCTGACTCCTTGGCCCACGTCGTGATGTCGCATGTGTACTCGGGAACCTGCCCGACCGCTGAACCCATCCCACGTTCGGACATGCCGTGGGGGCAACCGAAATTGAGTTCGATTCCGTCCGCACCGGCCTGTTCGACCTGCTTGATGATGGTGTCCCACGCCTCCGGGTCGGATTCGACCATCAGACTGACGATCACCACGTTGTCCGGATGCCTGCGTTTGACCTCGGCGATCTCGATGAGGTTGAGCTCCAGGGAACGATCGGTGATGAGTTCGATGTTGTTGAGACCCATCATGCGCGAGCCTTTTCCATCCACGGACGAATAGCGGCTGTAGACGTTCTCGATCGGCTCACCGAGTGTCTTCCATACCGCCCCACCCCACCCGGCGTCGAATGCGCGCGAAACCTGATCACCCGTGTTCGTCGGGGGAGCCGATGCAAGCCAGAACGGATTCGGCGATTCGATTCCGCATATGTTCACAGACAGGTCGGCCATCAGAACTCCTCAAACGGCTGCGGTGGCCCGCAGCTCCTCGTCGATACTGTGTGCAGCGATCTTTCCGTGTTGGACGGCGTTGACCACTTCCTTGCCACCATTGACACAGTCACCACCAGCCCACACCTTGGGATTCCCCGTCCGATGGTCCTCATCGACCGCCACCCTGCCGTCGGCATCGAGTGCGACACCATCGAGCGTCGACAGGAACCCAACGCGCTTCGCCTGGCCGGTCGCCCGTAGGACGACGTCAACCGGTAGTGAGTACTCCGTGCCGGCGATCACATTCACTCGTTGGTCGGGACCCAGTTCGGTTCTCGTGAGCACGAGTCGTTCGACGGCACCATCGCCCTCGATCCGCACGGGTGCACTCCAATGGACGAACTCGACGCCGTACTGGAGTGCGCGCTCGACATCGTGTGGGTATCCACGCATCTGGGCGCGACCGCGTCGATACACGAGGTACA
>CAYTWC010000354.1:0-2318 GCA_964441975.1 uncultured Acidimicrobiaceae bacterium
GGTACCAGAGTTGGGGCAGCTGCTTGTACGACGTCAATTCCGATGCAACGGTCGCAAAGATCTCCTCGTGCGTCGGACCGAGGACAACGGCCGCGCCCTTGTTGTCCTCGAAGGCCATCATGATGTCCTTCATCGTCTCGGATCGCCCGGTCCGCTCCCACACCTCCTTCGGGTGGAGTTGTGGGAGGAGGAACTCCTGGCCACCGATCGCGTCGATCTCCTCGCGGATGATCGCCATCACCTTCTCGCGCACGCGTTGCCCCAAGGGCAGCATCGAGTACACCCCGCTCATCAGCTGGCGGATGTATCCCCCGCGCACGAGCAGTTTGTGACTCGCCGCCTCAGCGTCGGTGGGGTCGTCACGAAGCGTCGGAATAAAGGCCTGTGACCATCGCATGCGTACCCCGTCCCTGTTGCTTCGAACGTCCAACGAACGCCGAGCATACCGCCCACTCACTCAAGAACGTTCCCCGCCATTCTGTGGGCTGGAAAGGCCATATGTGTGTCCGCGTACCCAGGGTTCGCGGACACATATATGTCGTCTACGGCCCACAGAATGGGAGGCTAGGAGCGATCGCTCTCGGCGACGCGTTGGACCGCGGCGCGGCGCTCCTTGGCACGGTTGACATCGCCTTGGGATGTCAACAGGTCGATCCTCGTCTCCTCGGCAAGGTCCGCGGCGGAGACGTCGGCGGAGGCAATACGGGCATCCACGCCTTGCTCGGCAAGCAGCAGGGCCTCCTCGACGAGCGCGTCGACCATGTCGGCCTCGGGCACTACGCGGATGACCTGGCCCTTGATGAACAGGTGGCCCCTCCCCTTGCCGGCTGCGAGACCAAGATCGGCCTCGCGGGCCTCCCCTGGCCCGTTGACGACACATCCCATCACCGCTACCTGGATGGGAAGCTTCAGCTCCTCGAGGCGGTCGTTTGCTTCCTGGGCGACCTTGATCACATCGACTTCGGCGCGTCCGCACGATGGACAGGCGATGAGGTCGAGGCCGGATCGTTCACGGAGGTTCAGATACTCGAGCAGCGCCTTGCCAGCTTTTGCTTCCTCGACAGGATCGGCGGTCAGGGAGAATCGGATCGTGTCGCCAATTCCCTCGCTCAGGAGCGTCGCGATTCCTGCAACCGATTTGATCAAGCACCCGGGGGTGGACCTGCCTCGGTGACGCCGAGGTGGAGCGGGTAGTCCGTGGTGTCCGCGAGGAGGCGATACGACTCGATCATGGACGGGACATTCGAATGCTTCACCGAGATCTTGATGTCGTGGAATTCGACGTCGTTGAGATACTTCGCCTCGATCATTGCCGACTCCACGAGAGCCGCGGGAACGGGACCGCCATATTTCTCGAGCAGGTCCTTGTCGAGGGATCCGGCGTTGACACCGATCCGAATGGGGATGCCGGCATCGAGCGCAGCTCTCGCGACCGCCTTGATGTGTGCTTCCTTCCGGATGTTCCCCGGATTCAATCTGAGCCCCGAAACTCCCGCTTCGATCGCAGCGAGCGCAAGCTTGTACTGATAGTGGATGTCGGCGATGATCGGGACCGGCGATCGCGGCATCATCTCGGCAAGACCCTGGGCCGCCTCGACGGTGTTGCAGGTCACCCGAACGATGTCCGCGCCGGCACCGGCAAGTGCATAGATCTGTGCGAGCGTCGCATCGACGTCGTGCGTCTTGGTGGTGGTCATCGATTGGACGCTGATCTGGGAGAGACCACCGACCTCAACTTTGCCGACTCTCAGGAGACGGGTGTTCCGCCGTTCAAAGCTCATCGGCGCGAAGAGTAGTGGCAATTCGAAGAAGTATCGGACTGTCGATGACGGGAGGTCAGCTGTTGATAGGGCGGAAGATGTCGAGGTAGACGCCCATCAGACCGAGGCTGACAAGAAACACGAACACGACGGCGGCCACCGGAAGGAGCCGCTCGATGTTCGGTGGCCGACCGACGATCTTCTCGTAGCCAGCGACGGCGAAATGGCCACCGTCGAGCGGATAGAGAGGGACGAAGTTCAGCACGCCGACGAAGATGTTCACCAAGTCGAGTAGTTGGAGCGTCGATTCGACTGGACCGGCGATCTGGACCAGACCGATCGGGCTGACGGGGCGTACGGTCTCGAGGACCGTGTCGTCGCCCCCGAACATGGCCATGATCAATTTCGGGAATCCGATGATCATCTCCCACAGACCCTGCACGCTTTGAACGATCGCTTCGCCCATCTGGCTGAATGCGACCGGGATCATCCCCAGGATCCCCGGATGGTCCCTCTCCGTCTCGGATCGAACGCCGTAGAAGCCGACTTCCTGCATCA
>CAYTWC010000355.1:0-2305 GCA_964441975.1 uncultured Acidimicrobiaceae bacterium
AGTGGCGGGTCGAGATCGAGGTCGAGGCGATCGTCACGGCGCCGAAGGCCTGATCGAACGTGGTGCGGTGTACCACGCGACCCTGCTAACCTGCCCCGTGGGCGTTCGCCCGACCACTTACTCGCGTAGGAAAGTACCTCGTGAACGACACGCAATCTGTTGTAGACGAATACGGCACGCATGCCACGGACACCGGTTCGACCGAGGTCCAGGTTGCGTTGCTGACGGAGCGGATCAATCACCTGACCGAGCATCTGAAGGTCCACAAGAAGGACCATCACAGCCGGCGGGGTCTGCTCATGATGGTCGGTAAGCGTCGGCGACTGCTTCGGTACCTCCAGGAACAAGACGTGGAGCGTTACCGGGCCCTCATTGCAAAGACGGGCCTGCGTCGCTGACCAGACCGATATGGAGGTGGCCTCGGCCACCTTCTGTCATTTGGCAAGGCGCATCACACGGAGATACCCGTATCAGTTGACAGTGGTCCGTATTCGGAACCAGCCGTTCGAATGCTGACCACTGCCAATTGTGCGGATCTCCCCAACAAAAGGAGAAACGCGTGGCAGAGACCACCGTTCGCGGGCACGTAGGCGACGTAGAGATTTCGCTTACGGCAGGAAAGCTCGCACAACTTGCCGATGGAAGCGCAGTCGTGCGCGTCGGCGACACCGAGGTCCTCGTGACCGCAACAGCAAGCCGTCGTCTTCGCGAAGGTGTCGACTTCTTCCCGTTGACCGTCGACGTCGAAGAGCGCACGTACGCTGTCGGCCGCATCCCGGGTTCATTCTTCCGTCGTGAAGGACGTGCCACGGAGAAGGCGACGCTCACGGCTCGCCTGATCGACCGCCCACTGCGTCCGAACTTCAAAGAGGGATATCGCCACGACACGCACGTCGTTGCGACCATTCTCGCAGCAGACCTTGAGAACCCCCACGACATCCTCGCCCTCAACGGTGCGTCGGCTGCCCTGACGGTCAGCCCGATCCCCTTCGAAGGCCCGATCGGGGCGGTACGCCTCGCCCTCATCGATGGTGACTGGGTGGCATTCCCGACGTATGAGCAGGGTGACGATGCGGTCTTCGAGATCGTCGTCGCTGGCAAGCGCAACGCCGAAGGAAACATCGACATCGCAATGGTCGAAGCCGGAGCATCAGAGGATGGCTACCGGATGGTCCAGAACGGTGCGCAGGGGTCCGACGAAGCAACGGTGGCAGCGGGCCTCGAGGCTTCCAAGGCATACATCGGCGCATTGATCGATCTTCAGCTCGAACTGGCGGAGCAGCTCGGTGCACCCGAGCCGGTCGAATGGACACTCCTCTCGGACTACTCGGACGAGATGTACGCGAAGGTCGAAGAGCTCGCAAAGCCGAAGCTTGAAGCACTCGGCACGATCATCAAGAAGCATGAGCGCCAGGACGCAGAGAGCGCGGTCAAGGATGAGGTCCTTGAGGCACTCGGGCTCGATGACGATGACGCCGACGGCCTCAAGCAGGCCAAGGCAGCATTCAGCAAGGTCCAGAAGAACGTCATGCGCAGCCGCGTCGTGGCAGATCGGACGCGCATCGACGGACGTGCAACGGACGAGATCCGTCAGCTCACGGCCGAGGTCGGTGTCGTCCCCGGTATGCATGGTTCTGCCATCTTCCAGCGTGGAGAGACCCAGGTCCTCAACGTCGCGACGCTCGGCATGCTCAAGATGGAGCAGATGCTCGACACGATTTCGCCGGAAGAATCCAAGCGGTACATGCACCACTACAACATGCCTCCGTTCGCCACTGGCGAGGCCGGATTCATGCGAGGTCCCAAGCGACGTGAGATCGGTCACGGAGCACTCGCCGAGAAGGCGCTGCTCCCGGTCATCCCACCCGCAGAGGACTTCCCGTACGCCTACCGGCTTGTTTCCGAGGTCCTGATGTCCAACGGCTCGTCGTCGATGGCATCGGTCTGCGGATCGACGCTTTCGCTGATGGACGCTGGTGTCCCCATTCACGCTCCGGTTGCCGGTATCGCGATGGGTCTCATCTATCACGACGGGGAGTTTGTGACGCTCACCGACATCCTCGGCGTTGAAGATCATCTCGGAGACATGGACTTCAAGGTCGCTGGTACACCGGACATGATCACGGCGCTCCAGCTCGACACGAAGATCGAGGGTCTCCCAGCGGACGTCCTCATCTCGGCCATGAACCAGGCGCGCGAGGCCAGGATGTTCATCCTGGAAACGATGAACGCCTGCCTTGCGGCTCCGCGTGAGGAACTCGCCGAGACGGCGCCGAAGATCGAAGCGGTCATGATCCCGAAGGAC
>CAYTWC010000356.1:0-2272 GCA_964441975.1 uncultured Acidimicrobiaceae bacterium
GTGCAGCAGCGGCTGGCGTTGTCCTATACCGCGAGACCATGTCCGTGGCTCAGTTGGGTGCTGTCGGCGTACTCGTGTTGGGAATTGTCGCGGTGAAGCTCACCAGCGCACATTGAGACTGACTCGGCTGCGTGGTTCGGAACCGTTGTGAGTCTGGTGTTCCGGACGGTTCCTGCCTGGTGACGGCGCCGAGCGATCTCGGTGAGCGCTGTTGCCGCAAGCACCGCAACCGCCTAACGGTTGACCTCCTCCAGACCGCGGCCGCAGTCCCAATCGTTCCATCGTGGAGCCGTATCCTGATGTTGACGTCCAGGGAGGACCATGAGGGTTTCGCGTTGGTCGATTCTTCTTTGTACCTTCGTCTTGGTCGTCGCGTCGTGTAGTGATGACGACTCCGCCGCTACAACGACTGATCCGACGACCACTGGCGCGGTCCCGACGAGCACGAGTCAGCCCGCAACGGCAACGACAGCGGCTCCAGGAACTGGCACGACCAAGCCGACTACGACCGCTGAGCCGACCACGACGACAACGCCGGCTGCCACGACGACCACCATCGCCGGCGAGCCGTTTGACATCTACCCGCCCAAGGGCGCGGTGCTGGCTGTGGTCGGCGTCGCCCACGACGACGTGCTGAACGTGAGGAAGGACCCCGGACTCAGCACCGTTGTCACGACGCTCGGACCGTTGGCCGATGACATCGTCTCGGCCGGGGAAGGCTGGAGACTCCCGACGACGGTCTGGTGGAAGGTTGTCGCCAACGGCAAGACCGGCTGGGTCAACGCCAGCTATGTCGCGTACCTCGGCGCGACTGACGACCTGACCTCCCTCGTCGTAGAACGGTACGGCGGCTACCCGATCGCACCGACCATGGCCGAACTCGGCCTGATCGTGGCGGAAACGCTCGCGTCCGCCGATCCGTCGTCTGCGATCGTGATGACGGTCCCTCCAACCGTTGGGAACCTCGGCGAAGTCACCTATGACGTCATCGGTTTCGGCGATGACTCCGTGGTCGGCCAGCGAATACACG
Source organism: uncultured Acidimicrobiaceae bacterium (assembly GCA_964441975.1). GTDB lineage: Bacteria > Actinomycetota > Acidimicrobiia > Spongiisociales > UBA5794 > UBA5794. The sequence goes on from CAYTWC010000356.1 coordinate 1,031, forward strand.
TGTTCGGGACGCCGGATGGCAGCGGGTTCTCGCTCAAGAGCGTCGAAGCCACGGTGCTGTGCGACCGGGGCGTAAGCGCCGGACTCTGTGTTTGAACCGCAGAGGTTGGAGGCGAGCGGATGGTCACGCCTATCAGGTTGAAGTGCGTGCCGACCTGTGAGGAAGCGCAGCGGCGCGTCTGGGATGTGAGATCTTGGATCTGTCAGCGAGGCGGAAGCCGAGCGATCTCGGCGAGCGCAGCTCGCCGCAGTGGGCCTACCTGGATTTGAACCTAAAGAGTTCGAAGGGAGGGGCAGTTCCCGGTTGATCTTGGTCTGGGATCTTGGATCTGTCAGCGAGGTGGAAGCCGAGCGATCTCGGCGAGCGAAGCTCGCCGTTGGTGGGCCTACCTGGATTTGAACCTAAAGAGTTGGACGCAAACCACAGACCCCCGCGGAGTTCGTATCAATGAGTCGTCATGGCCGGAGGCGGTGACAGGGACGGCAGAGCTCAGAACCAGGTGATTCTTGGGTCGCGGCTACTTTGGTGGGCCTACCTGGATTTGAACCAGGGACCTCATCCTTATCAGGGATGCGCTCTAACCAGGCTGAGCTATAGGCCCTCACGAAGACAGCAGGTTACCAACGTCGCCCTTCAATCGTTCGGGAGTCTTGTGGCAATAGCAGCCCGTCGGCCGACTCCGGGGCCGCACCACACCGATGCCGCAGGGCGGGTACGATGCTGTCTGTCAAAGGCAACCGCGAGAGGCAAACATGGAATGGATCAAACTCGGACACGTGTTCTTCGCAACCATTTGGTTCGGTGGTCACGTCTACATCGAAGGGCTGCTCGCGAGCGCTGGTCGATCCGGTGATCCACATACCTATGCCACCACCGTCGCGCAGACGGGAAAGACAAGCGGTCGCCTGTTTCCGATCGCTTCGATACTCACCGTCGTGTTCGGGGTATGGCTGATCGTCGCTCCCGACTCTGTGTGGGAGTTCTCTGACGTCTTCGTTTCGATCGGGTTCCTCGTCACGATCATCGGCATCGGCATCGGCATCTTCTACCTGACGCCAAAGGACAAGGAGATCTCGGAGCTGCTCGCCGAGAAGGGACCGAACGACCCCGGTCTCATCGAACTCATCGGCAGAGTCAAGATGATGAACCATGTCATGACGGGACTGGTGGTCATCGCCCTCGTTGTCATGGTGATCAAGCCCGGGCTGTAGACACCGGGCGCGAACCCGAGCGGCTACGATC
>CAYTWC010000357.1:0-2265 GCA_964441975.1 uncultured Acidimicrobiaceae bacterium
TCCAGTTCGACGTGAGCGGCACCGACGAAGGCGACCTCGCCTACACCCTTTCCGTTGCCGACGGTGAGGTCTCGACATCCAAGGGCGGGGACGAAGGCGCCGATGTGACCGTTGCCAGCGACTACGAGACCTCCAAAGCGATCTCCAAGGGCGAGTTGAACGTCCAGATGGCGTTCATGACCGGCAAGATCAAAGTCGGTGGCAACATGGCCAAGATCATGATGCACCAGAGCGTCCTCAACGAATACGCCCGAGTCCTCTCAAGCCTCGACGTTGAGTACTAGCCGACTGCTCCGCAGTCGGAGACCGCTCGCATTGCTCGCTTCAGATCTCAGATCCCAGACCACAGTATGGCATCCGCCAGTGAGATCTGAGATCTGAGTTCTGGGATCTGGGATCTCAGAACGACAACCCAAAAAGAAGAGGGCCGCCCGGTTGGGCGGCCCTCTTCTGGTTGTCGTTCTGTTCAGCCGGGCTTGACGGCATCCTTGAATGCCTTGCCTGCCTTGAATGCGGGAACCCGGGTCGCCTTGACCTGAATTGCTGCACCAGTCTGCGGGTTCCGAGCCGTGCGAGCAGCGCGGTCGCGTGCTTCGAACGTGCCGAAGCCCGTGATCTGAACCTTGCCGGACATGACGACTCCGCTGACGATGACGTCCAGCGTTTCGTTCACCATCTTCTCTGCCAAAGCCTTCGACTCGCCGGTATTGCGAGCGACTGCCTCAACGAGTTCACCCTTATTCATCAGGAAACCTCCTCTGTCCACGACGGTCGTGGAACGAATAACACGAGTGTAACTCTACCCAGCACCCGATTCATCAGCAACAATAGGACTTTCTGCGAGGTGCCGCATGGCGTCGGAACGATTAGAGTGGTTCCGACTCGGAGGTACCTTGAAGAAGAACTGGACAAAGATCGCGGCGACGGCCGGACCGGCCATCATCATCGCAGCCGTCTTCTGGGAAATGGTCCGGATGAATCCCGATTATCGATTCCTCGTCGAGCCTTGGGCCCTCCGAGGCACCGAGCTGACCCAGGGCACGGTGTTCCTCGTCCTCGGCGCCCTCCTGATGTTCGTGGGCGCTGTCACCGCATGGGAAGGTTCGCTCAGACCGGCGGTGTCGGCAAGCATCGTCGCCTTCGTCGTGATCGCAGCCACGGTCGTTGCGTTCGTGTTCGCCGACAAAGACTTCTCGTTCACATTCAGTCCCGTGTCGACAGGAATACTCTCACTCCTCCTCGCCGCCGGCGTCGCCATTTCGCTGCGCAGTCTGCTCGGCGGAAAGTCGGGCCTATTCAAGAGAGCACTGCCTGTATTCGTCGTGGTCTGGATCGTGATCGGCGGGCTCATGGCAGTCACGCTGATGAACACCACAGTCGCCATGCCGACGTGGCAGACGGTCTTCGTCGTGTTCCTGACGATCGGTGCGCTCGCCGTTGCGATTCGCCCTCTCGACATGGGAGCCAACCGCATGCTGATCGTCAGCACGGTCGCGGTATGGATCACGATCATCGCCTCCGCCGGCGCGATGCGCCAGGCACTGGTAGATGCACAACTCGAGTTCGTGTTCCCCGATGGAACCACCGGGCTCGCTGCTGCGTACAAGGACACACAGGCTGCCGGAGGCTGGTGGCTCGCCGGATTGGGTGTCACGGTTGCGTTCGTCGGCGCGGTCGGCATGTGGGCCCGCCGCAGAGACCTCGTGGCGACGATTGCCAGGGCGAAACGTCAGCGGGCGGCAGCAGAAGTCAGCGCCCGCGAGATCGCCGAAGCGCAAGAGGCGTACGAACGTGAGCTCGTCGAGGCGCAAGCGGCATCCGGATCTGAAGCTCCGACGGAATCGTCGGACTAGTTCCCAGATCCGTTTCCGGCAGTTCTTCCGATGAACAATGGGCCGACCGTTCCGGCCGGCCCACGTGCGGAACTGGATCTGCCGTCCAACGACGGCATGTTCGTTTCGCCTAGTACTCGATCGCCTCGAGGTCAGCGACCTTCTCGGCGACCGCCACCGCCGCCTCCTTGAGTCCGGCGAGTTCAGCGTCGGTCAGATCGACCTCCTTGACCGCTGTGACGCCACGCGCGCCGAGTTCAGCCATCACGCCCAGGTACACGTCGGAGATGCCGTATTGACCCTCCATCCATGCACACACCGGCATCTCGGCGCCAGCATCCTCGATGATTGCTCGCACCATCGACGCCGCCGCTGCCGACGGTGCGTAGTACGCGGAACCGGTCTTGAGATACGCAACGATCTCGGCACCACC
>CAYTWC010000358.1:0-2262 GCA_964441975.1 uncultured Acidimicrobiaceae bacterium
GACCCTGGACGACCAGCATCGGGATGATTGCGATGATCGCACCGAGCCCGATCTGGACGGTGACGACCCCGAGACCGCTCATCACACTCTCGTGTCGCTTCCCGTAGACGGTCGAGAACGAGAACGACGCCACCGCTGGTGAGGCCCACAGAACAGCGAGCAGCGGGTTCCCACCGACGGCGAGACCGCTGTCCCCGGACGCGATCAGGATGCCCACGCCCACGATGCCGAGTGCAAGGCCAGCCGCCTTCCCCTTGGTGAGCGGTTCGTCCGGAAGCATGAAGTGAGCGAACAGAGCCGTACCCAGCGGGGTGAGGGCGGCCATCAGACCCACAAAGCCGGCTGAGGCGTGGTAGTACGCCGCGGTGAACAGCCAGAACGGTCCGACGACGTTGGTCACGGCGAGCACCGCACCGACCGACACGACACTGCGATTGAACCGAAGCCCCTTCGATACGACGGCCTGGACGGAAAGGATGATCGCCGCGGCGATCGCAAGCCGCACCCCTACCAGCGTCAGGGTGTCGACCCCGTGACCAAACGCATACCGGGTCGCGACCCCCCGCGTCCCCCATCCGAGGCTGAGGGCGATTAAGGCCAACCAGGCGCGGTTGTTCATAGTGCGGCTCCCGTTCGGGCGGATCGTTCCCGGAATCGTATCCAGCGTTGGGGGTGTGCGGTACGATCCTCGAATGGAATGGCTCACACTCGACGAGATGGAACAGCTGGCTCGCGCCAGACTCCCCGAGGCGACGAGCGCTTTTATTGACGGCGGCGCAGGCGATGGCAGAGTGGTCACGGAGAACACGCGAGCGTTCGGGCGAATCGCGTTGCGACCCCGTGTCATGGTCGATGTGTCGACACGATCCACAAGCGCGAACCTACTGGGGTCGACGCTCGCCACGCCGGTGGCCGTCGCTCCTTCGGCCATGCACGGCATGGTGCACTCTGAGGCGGAACTTGCGACGGTAGCCGGCGCTTCTCGGGCGGGTGCACTGACGGTGCTCAGCCTTGCTTCGTCGCTACCGGTCGAGACCGTGATGGCCCGTGCTTCAGCACCGGTGTGGTTCCAGACCTATGTCGCCAAGGACCGGGTCCTGACGGCTGAGGTCACCGCGAGGGCTGAAGCCGCAGGTTGTGCGGCACTCGTCGTCACGGTCGACGCGCCGGTCGTCGGGGGCCGGAACCGGGAGTTGCGGGCAGGCTTCTCGGTCGACCCGTCGTGGTTTGCCGATGGCCACACACCGATGTACGGCATGACCTCCCCCGTGGCATCCGGACGTGCGGCGACTGAACTGTGGGACCCGACGTTGCAATGGGCCGATGTCCCGTGGCTCCGTTCTCTGACGGATCTACCGATCGTTCTCAAGGGCGTGCTCCGACCCGACGACGCCGTCCGCGCCGCCGACGAAGGGATTGACGCCGTCGTGGTCTCAAACCACGGTGGCCGTCAGCTCGATGGGGCGATTCCCGCCATCGACACACTCGCCGATGTCGTGGCGGCGATTGCCGGACGGATCCCCGTGTTGGTGGACGGTGGGATACGCCGAGGGGTGGACGTGCTCGTCGCACTGGCACTCGGTGCTGGTGCGGTGTTGGTGGGACGCCCAATCCTCTGGGGGCTCGCGACCGGAGGCGCCGACGGCGTGGAACGGGTGCTCCGACTTCTCACTGACGAGTTGGAGCTGGCGATGGCGCTCTGCGGCGCACCGACCCTGCAGGACCTCGATGCGTCACTGATCGTCGATCCTCGCCCGATCACGGCGTAAGCCAGCGTCCTTCGCTACCTGGTGGGGCATAGAACCACAGCACGACCAAGGGCTCGCCTTCGTTGGCGAACGTCGCGTGGACCGAGTTGGACGGTGTCACAAGCACCGTTCCCTGCTCGACCGAGTAGACCGTGCCGTCGATATCGACGCCACCCGAGCCACTCAGGAACACAGCGACCTCTTCCGCCTCGTGACTGTGCGGTGGTGTCCGATAGCCGCCGGGTAGCGCAGCGGTACCAACGACGATGTCAGAACCATTCCCCTTGAGAGGCGTCGTTTTCACTGCGACGATGCGGCCATCATGGGCCACCCCATCGCCGTAGCCGCCCTCGGCGAGTGCCCTGAGTGCCTCGGCACGGAGGTCGTCGAAGGTCATGCTCGTCGGGGGGTAGGTAGCCTGGGTGCTCAAGGGCTTCTCCTCGGTCGTCGATCGACGAGACGACTTGACAACGCGCTCGTCTGATGCCAGCTTGTGGAAACGATTCTAGTGGTT
>CAYTWC010000359.1:0-2258 GCA_964441975.1 uncultured Acidimicrobiaceae bacterium
GGCATTCCTTCGCATCTCATACGCGAGTTCGCGAGTCGCGGCATACTCCCGACCACCAGCAGACTGGCCGCGCATGACGCTAGCTACCACCGCCCAGAAGTCTGCTCTCCGGCGCATAGCGGTATCGGTAGCATTGTGCGCCCCCATTGAGTTCTCGATGGCCATCTGCTTCGCCCGCGCTCGATCGATTCTCCATCGCTTCGTTGGGAACCACGGGACAAGACGGGTGGACGCGCGAAGCGCCGGGAGCGAATCGGACTGCATTCGGAATAGTCCGATATGGTCAAGCTCGGCTTCGGCGGCGCCTTGATGGAGTTTGAGCGACTTCGGGTGAAGTCCCCATTCGGGTACTGCCGAAATGACCGACCGGTTCCGCAGGAACAATGATCCGATGTGCCCGCTTACATTCGATAGGCTGGGGTTCGAGTCGCTCAGGGTCACATCGACGCTGCCTTTGAACTCGACGCCAGGGAGATAAACCTGCCTCTCGATGACTAGTGATCCATCACCCACGACCTTGAGTTCTGGAGAAAAGCCTGAGCCTCGCTCCATGGTCAGCTTCATGCCAACACCAAGTTGCACACATCCCTTCCACGATCCGCTGACGCTCGCCGTAGAACTCATCGGAGCGACTAGATGCACGCAGCACCCGTCGGGGATTGGCTCCGGTGGAGCAACAACTGGCAGCCTCGAACGCCCTTCGCCGAGCTTCACGGTAGCAACGGATCCATCGGCTGACACGTTGGCCGGCAAGTCGGCAGACTTCACCCATCGCCGGACCCAGCGATCCAGCTCGGTGTCGCGGTTCTCCAAGCTCAAGACAGTCCAACTCCTCGCAAGCGCGACAGCGTAGACCAGTGGATTGACTTCCGCCCGCGACAGAAACACTGAGTCAGGCAAGACATCAACGCAGGGCGAGCGTGGGGCTGCGAGTCTTTCATAGCTAGTTGATCGGCGAAAGAGCACTCGCCCCGTAGGAATACCCCATTCGACGGGACTCCTCGGTTCGAACGGCTATTCCCAGAAAAGGTAATCGTTCTCTGAGAATCACCGCTTCGGCTACCCGTTCAACACAATGGACCGTCGATTTTGGCGTGGAGCTGGCGCATCGATCACCGCCCGGCGTGGGTGCCAACCAACCGTTCCAGGTCGGCGATGGTCTTGCCTGCGAGGGATTCCCAAAGCGTTCGACCGGACTCGTCGGGGATCGGAGCCATGTGTGGGACGGCGACGGTGGTGAGTCCGGCTGCCATCGCTGCCGCGACACCCGGTCCGGAGTCCTCGATCGCGATGCATTCGTCGATCGTCAAAGCGGGATCACGGTGGCGCAGGAGGGTGATCGCAGTGGAGTACGCCTCTGGGTGCGGTTTGCCGAATTCGACGGTGTCTCCTGTGACGATGGCATCGAAGTACGGCTTGGGAAGCTGGTCGACGACTGCCCGGACGAGGGGGCCGTGGGACATCGTCACGAGTGCGCACCGAACGTGTGCAGCGTGGAGGTCTTCGAGAAGCTCACGCGCGCCCGGACGCCATGGCAGTCGGTCGCGCACCCGCTGCTCAACGTGGCTCGAAAGAGAATCGACTATCTCCCTCACCTCGAGACCGACCCCGGCCGCCTGGAGCGCGCCCGCTGTGAAGGCGAGGGATTGACCCACGAGCTGCTCCGCGTGCGACTCGGACCAGACCCCGCCGTGCCCTTCCACGAGTGCATACTCTGCCTCGATCCAATACGGTTCGGTGTCGACGATGGTCCCGTCCATATCCCACAGGACAGCCATCAACGGTCGGCGTGGGTGTGGTGATTGCATCCCGGTGAGGCTATCGCCCCTGGGCCGTTGATTCTGCTTCGATCGACGACAGCAAACTTGGCACAGCGCTCCTTCCGGTCTTCTGCACAGAGGTTGTTCACATCGCTAGTTTCGGGCGCGTCTGATCCACGCGCGGGGGGCGGATAGATCAGACGCAGCGTTGAGAGCGCCGATATGGGAAGACGCTCTCAGCTTCTTGGATGCCTCAGTCGGGTGAGACCGGCCAATCGAAGTCGTCCTCGACCGGGACGGTTCGCGTGGCTCGAATCAACTCGGTCGCGTGGCTCGCGCAGAACGAGCGATTCGACTCGTCGTACGTGAGCGCGGGCAGACCACAGTCTTCGCAGGTCATCCGGAATATCGGTTCGGCGGGTTCCATGTGCTGGCATCATCGGCTATCGGGTGCGATTTGTGCAGACACAAACGGAATTGGACAGTCGGACTAGTCAC
>CAYTWC010000360.1:0-2244 GCA_964441975.1 uncultured Acidimicrobiaceae bacterium
GAACACGGTCTGGACCGAGGCACCGGACACCGTGGTTGCATGGCACAGCGACGACCCGTACTGGCCACCTGAGGGAGCAATCCCGGATCTCTACAGCCTGGTGACGCGCAACACGATTGGAGACGACGGTGTTGCGTGCTCACCGGAGCCATGGATGGAAACAGGAGCTGTGACCATCGGTCAGGCGATGCAGATGATGACGATCAATGCCGCCTACGCACTCGGCCTGGACGACGAGATCGGGTCGTTGTCCGTAGGGAAACGAGCGGACCTCCTCGTGCTGTCGGGAAATCCGTTGTCTACACCACACCAGCACATGCTCGGCATCAGTGTTGAGGCAACCATCATCGATGGAGTGGCAGTGTTCTGCGGTCCGAGCGCACCTGTGCCATGCCCGGACCAGACGAGTGCAGGTGAGGGTACGAGCGCTTCGGCCAGTCGCGCTGGGCACGGACCGACGCTTGCGTTCGACGGTGTTGCGACCGGCGAGTCGTTCTGGTCTTCCGGTGAGGATGCACCCGGTTGGGTCCGACTCGACTTCGAAGCGCCGACGACCTTGTCCGAGATCCGACTCGTCGTCTTCCAGAACCCTGCGAGTGACACCGTCCACCAGATCGAGGCACTGGTCGACGGTGAATGGGTGTTGATGCACGAGTTTCGTTCCTTCACCGCCACCGGCGACGTCCTCACATGGCAACCGTCCGACCCGGTGACCATGTCGGCGTTCCGGGTCACGACGCTGGAGAGCGCCTCGTGGCCCGAGTGGTACGAGATCGAATACGACGTCGTCGAGTGATTCGTACACTCGCCTCATGACCGACATCGTTGACCAAAGAGCTGTCGACCAGGCCGGCATGCTCCGACGGCGCGAGCTGTCGGCGACCGAACTGCTCGACGCGCACCTAGCGCGAATCGATGCAGTCAACCCTGCAGTCAACGCGATCGTGACCCTCGTCCCCGACGTGGCCGTCGAAATGGCCCGGGCAGCGGACCGTCGCCTCGCCGAGGGTGGATCGATACCGCTTCTCACCGGGCTCCCTGTCACCCACAAGGACTTGCATGAGACCAAGGGCATCCGAACGACGTTCGGCTCGCCCACATACGCTGACTTCGTTCCGACCCGATCAGCCTTGATCGTCGATCGGATGCAGACGGGAGGGGCTGTGACGGTCGGCAAGACGAACACACCCCAGCACGGAGCAGGAAGCCAGACGTTCAACGAGGTCTTCGGTGTCACGCGCAACCCGTGGAACCTCGACCTCACGCCCGGTGGATCCAGCGGGGGTGCGGGGGTGGCAGTCGCGACAGGTATGTGCGCGCTTGCCGACGGCTCCGACTACGGAGCCTCGCTACGGAACCCGGCGTCGTTCACCAATACTGTCGGATTCCGACCATCACCGGGACGCATCCCTTCATGGCCGACTCGCGACGCGTGGTGGACACAGTCGGTGCAAGGACCTATGGCCCGGACAGTCGAGGACATCAGCCTGTTCATGGCCGCGATTGCCGGACCCGACGGACGGGTCCCGATCTCGATCGAACAGGACCCGAGTCTGTTCGCCGCCCCGCTTGCCGCTGATTGGGCAGGGATTCCACTCGCATGGTCCGATGACCTCGGTGGTCTGCCGATCGATCCCGTCGTCACGGACACCCTGCGCGCGGCCCGGTCGGTGCTCACCGAGATCGGGTTCGCGGTCACCGAGGCGAGTCCCGATTTCCGTGGGGCAGAGGAGTCCTTCAAGACGTGGCGGGGGTACTACTTCGCGAAGAATTTCGGGGACGCCCTCGACAAGGCTCCTGAGAGTTTCAAGGACACCATCCACTGGAACGTCGAGTATGGGCGATCACTTTCCGGTGAGGACATCGGACGGGCTGCGGAGACCCGGACCCGTCTCAGGAATCGGGTTGTCAACTTTCTCGATGAGCACCGTTTCCTCGCGATCCCAACGACATCGGTGCCGCCGTTCCCGATCGAGCAGGAATACCCGACGCATATCGGCGGAATCGAGATGGACAACTACACGTCGTGGTTTGCGACGTGCTATTACATCTCGGTGTGTGAGCTCCCCGCGATCTCCGTCCCGGCGGGCTTCACACCCGACGGTCTCCCGGTTGGTCTGCAAATCGTCGGACGCCACCACGGGGACCTCGACGTTCTCCGGGCCGCGTTCGCGTTCCAACAGGCCACCGAGTGGTGGAAAGCCCGGCCACCAGTGGTGACCGATTCGAAGAATCAAGATGCAA
>CAYTWC010000361.1:0-2242 GCA_964441975.1 uncultured Acidimicrobiaceae bacterium
CCACGATTGCTCGCAATGAGTCGCTTGAGCACACGGTGCCTACTCGTTTGTGGGGTCGCTCCATCGGTGGGTAGTGGGTACCGACTCGCGTGAGTGGGCGCTACTGGACTCGAACCAGTGACCCCCGCCTTGTAAGGGCGGTGCTCTAGCCAACTGAGCTAAGCGCCCGGGTGACCCGGGATGCTACCGCAGGGTCCTCAGATACCGGTCAGGCGCGTTCGCCGATCTGTGATCGGTGATCTGAGATCTGGGTTCTTTCCTAGTGTCGGATGGTTCGGCCCAGGGCGTCCATCAGGGTGTCGACGCGTTTTTGGACGAGCTCTTCGATGGTGTCGAGCGGGATCTTGGTGCCATCGTCGAGGGTGATGAGTGGGTTGAGGTCGTCGCCACTGACCTCGACCAGTTTTTCCCTGGCCTCACGTGCCTTGCCCGCGGCGAAGAGCATCTTCTGGAGCCAGCGAGCTTCGCTGTCCTTCTGCTTGTCGATCTTCTGCTGTTTGCGTGGGTCTTCTGGCACCTGTTCTCCGGTCTTGGCTTGCTCTTGCTCCACCATACTCGGGGATCTCTGCCCGATTGACGGTTCGTACCGGGACGTCGGGATACCGTTTGCGCTACTGGGCGTGGAATATCGGCCACGGTGAGTAGTCCGATAATGCGTCCGACCTATGGGCATGGCTGGTGCCCCGTCGTATATTCAGAGGACTATGAACTTGATTGCCACATCAGCCAGGAAGATCGTGACCCGTTTCCAGACGTTCACGTACCGCGAGAACGGTGCTGCGATGGTGGAATACGCACTGCTCATCGGTCTGATCGCCGTTGTCGCTGTCGTTGCCGTGACGCAGTTCGGTGTCGCCCTCGGGGACAAGAACCAGGGAATCGCTGGCAGTATCAGCGATGCGACGGGTGGCGGTGGCGGTTCCGCAACGACCACCACGCCGTAGATCAGCCGACCAGATTTCCTAACCAGGCCAACCGCTCTCGCTAGTCCGAGAGCGGTTGTTCTGTGTCGAACTCCTCATCAAGGGCGTCCCGCGCGGCTTGTTCGTCGTCGCGGTGGACGACGAGCCTGACACCGCCACTGAGCGCGGACATCGAGGGAAATGCACCGCCGGCGTTGTCGGTCAGCACACGAGACTCGATCCCGATCGACGTCAGCATCGCTGCAGCGGTCCGTGCGTCAACCTCGTTCATGAACCTTGCGACTTCGACTGAATCGGGCATGGAACCTCCTTGGGTGCCTCAGGGTACCGTCCCGGCGGCACTCGACAAGCCGTCGTAGCAGTGGTTCACGGCTGATCCACCTGGGTCGAGGTCTAGGATGACGGCGTGAAAGTCGGAGACCTCATCAACGCCCTCGATAGGTGGTTTCCGTTCGACGGGGCGGGTGCATGGGACCGCGTCGGTCTCCAGGTCGGGGGAGTCGAGCGCCCCGCGACCTCGGTCGGCGTGTGTCACGAGGTCACGAGCGCTGTATTGGATCAGGCACGTCGCGACGGCATCGATGTGCTCATCGCGTATCACCCGCTCCTGTTCGCTCCGACGACGGTGTTCACCGAAGGTGAGGATCCATCAGGGCGAGCGCTGTCGCTCGCAGAGGCAGGTATCAGTCTGATCGTCGTGCACACGGCGCTCGATGTGGCCCACCCCGGGACCGCCGATGCCCTTCTCGAGTCGATCGGACTCGCCGCATCCGGGACGTTCGCACCGGTGGACGAGGATGGAGGTGCTGACATCGGCCGCATTGCCGAGCTGCCGGCACCGCTCGACCTCGGAACGTTGTCCGAGACTGTTGCCGCAGCGACAGGGTCGGCAACGCGGTTCAACATGGACCCTCGAACGCAGATCGCAAAGGTCGGTGTGGTCCCGGGATCCGGGGGCGAATTCGTAGATGACGCCATCGGCATCGTCGACTGCTATGTGACGGGCGATGTGACGCACCACGGTGCGAACAGGGCACGGTCGATGGGGCTCGCGGTCATCGATGCAGGACACGCACCGTCCGAACGCGCTGGTGTCCAATCGCTGTACGCTCACACTGTTGAGCTGGTACCTGACGCGACCATGCTCACCGACGATGCACACCCTTGGAGGGCATGAAGTGAACCAGATCACGAGTCTCGGCGACCTGCTCGACCTTCACGAGATCGACCTCGAGATCGACCGGCTCCTTGACGAACGGGGAACCCTCCCCGAACTCGAACGCTACCGCACCGCCCACGGAGAGGTCGAGCGACTCTCG
>CAYTWC010000362.1:0-2228 GCA_964441975.1 uncultured Acidimicrobiaceae bacterium
GGGCCTGCGGTTCGGTCAGGACCTGGTGCTCGGCAACGAGATCGATGCCGTTGGGGTGGACTGCCCCGTCCCAGCGATGGCGCTCAAGGCACTTCGACCATGGGCGCGGGTGGTGGCGATTGCCGGCGATCTGTCGACCGAATGGAAGCGGGAGGACGCAATGTTGACGATCGAGATCGCCAACAGACTCGCTCGTCAGCGCGGCGTTCCGCTGGTCGTCATCACGACGGACTCGCCGGCGGTGAGCGACTTGATCGATGAAGATGATGTCGAGGTGATCGAGACTCGCGATCCCCGTAAGACCAGCCTCGACCTTGTCACGTCCGACGACCTTGCCGTGGTCCCCGCACACGCGATTCAGGCAACGGCAGGAATCTGGTCGTGGAGGGTGACGAGAACATTCCGCGACGTCTCCGTCGCTGTGGTGGCGGGTCCCCACCGTCTTTCGGTCGCAGGTGGTGGCCTCAATGACCGCGGAGCACGGTCATTCGTCGGTCCGCACACCGACACCGACTGACGTCCGTCGCGTGCGTCGCGAGTTTCAGGTCAGACGCGAAGCGACGTAGTCGATGCACTGGATGAGCGCACTGATGTCGTCGGGGTCGATTGTCGGGAATGTTGCGATGCGCAGTTGGTTCCGGCCGAGCTTGCGGTAGGACTCCGTGTCGACCACTCCGTGGTTCCGCAGCACGCGGGCGACCTCGGTCGCGTCTATCGCTGCATCGAAGTCGATCGTCGCGACCGTCGGGGACCGTCGTTCGGTGTGTGCGACGTAGGGGGCCGCGTAGTCGCTCGTGTCTGCCCAGTCGTAGAGGCGGGACGACGAGGTGCGTGCCCTGTTCGCTGCCCAGTCCATTCCGCCGTTGTCGAGCACGGTGTCGAGCTGTTGGTTCAGGAAGAACAGGGTTGCGATCGCCGGTGTGTTGTATGTCTGGTCCTGGAGAGAGTTGTCGATCGCCGTCGTGATCGACAGAAACGGCGGAATCCAGCGATCGGTCGCAGTGATCGATCTCGCTCGTTCGATGGCGGCGGGGGAGAAGAAGGAACACCAGAGGCCGCCTTCCGACCCGAGGGCCTTTTGCGGGGAGAAGTAGTACGCATCGGTGATCGACAGGTCGATGGGGATCGCCCCTGCTGCGGAAGTCGCGTCGACGAGCACGAGGGCGTCCGTGAGTCGATCGATCGGCGCCACGACCCCGGTGCTCGTTTCGTTGTGGATGAACGCCACCGTGTCGACGTCGCTTACCGGCTGTGGCTCAGGCGCGTCGCCGAACTCGGACTGGATCACGACCGGTTCGCTGAGAAACGGAGCACCGCTTGCCACGGATGCGAACTTCTGCGAGAACTCGCCACAGACGAAATGGCCGGATCGGGCGCTGATCAGGCCGAACGCCGCGGCGTCCCAGAATGCGGTTGCCCCGCCGACACCGAGGACGACTTCGTACCCGTCGGGTGCGTCATAGAGCTGCGTCAGCTTCTCACGCGCGCCTCCGACGAGGCTCTTTACCGTCGGCTTCCGATGGCTCGTGCCTAGCAGCGACCGACCAGTGGAGGCAAGGGCGTCGAGGTGCGCTGTGTTGATCCTGCTCGGTCCGGATCCGAACCTCCCATCCTTGGGGAGGAGTGATTCCGGTATCACGATCGCGCTGTGCTCGCCCATGTCTATCGTTCGCCCTCGCAAGTCGGAATGTTGAAGGTTCAGGAGAGTAGTGCCAGTGACCGCACGTGAATCCATCTCGCTACGGGCGCTGGGAGTGGAGCCGTCCGCCACGCTCGCGATCACCGCCATGGCGAACAAGCTCAAGGCCGAGGGGGAACCGGTCATCGGATTCGGTGCCGGCGAACCGGACTTCCCCACACCCGGTGCGATTGTCGACGCCGCTGTCGAAGCCGCCCGGGATGAGGTGCATCATCGGTACTCACCCGCCGCAGGACACGGATCCCTTCGTGCCGCCATTGCCGACAAGACGCTCCGGGACTCGGGATTCGATGTCGATCCGTCGCAAGTTGTCGTCACCAACGGCGGCAAGCAGGCGGTCTACCTGACGTGCCAGACCTTGCTCGACGAGGGTGACGAGGTGCTGATCCCTGCTCCGTTCTGGGTGACCTATCCCGAGTCCGTCAGTCTTGCCGGTGGCGTGCCGGTTGCGATCCCCACCGACGAGTCGACGAACTTCGAAGTGACCGTCGACCAGCTCGATGCTGCTCTCACCGAACGCACGAAGATG
>CAYTWC010000363.1:0-2223 GCA_964441975.1 uncultured Acidimicrobiaceae bacterium
CAGCTCCTGCGGAGAACGCGTGAGCCTGCACAGTGAGCGCGACGGCGAGGTCACCCTGTCCGAGGACCTTGATCTTGCCACGCTTGTTGACGAGACCCGCATCACGGATCGAGTCGGGGGAAACGGTCGTACCGGCTTCGAACTCTGCGAGTCGCTCAACGTTGATCACGGTGAACTCCTCACGGTTGGGGTTCTTGAAGCCTTTGAGCTTGGGCAGCCGTCTCTGGAGCGGTGTCTGACCACCCTCGAAGCCCTGTCGGACCTTGCTCCGAGCCTTGAGGCCCTTGGTACCGCGACCTGCCGTCTTGCCGCGACGACCGGACTCACCACGACCAACGCGGATCTTGCGCTTCTTTGATCCCTCTGCGGGTTTGAGATGATGGAGTTGCATCAGACTTCCTCTACTTCAAGCAGATGCTTGACCGCGTGAACCATTCCGCGGACTGATTCGTTGTCCGGCCTTTCAACGCTCGAATTGATCTTCCTGAGCCCGAGGCTCTCGACCGTCGCCCGCGCCTTCGGTTTCTCACCGATGAGGCTGCGGCGCAGCGTGATTTTCAGTGTCTTTGCCATTCGTTACGCCTTTGTCCTCATCATTTCGGACGAGTTGTATGCAGCGAGCAGTGCAGGCGGGAAGATCTCCTCAGCACGCTTGCCGCGTGCCTTTGCGACCTTGTCAGGGCGCTGCTGGCTCTTGAGCGCATTGATCGTCGCTCCTGCGACATTGATATGCGTCGGCGAACCGAGCGACTTGGCGAGGACGTTGTGGATGCCTGCAGCTTCGAGAATCTGTCGCACGGCACCACCGGCGATCACACCGGTACCGGGAGCGGCAGGCTTGAGAAGTACCCGGCTTGCGCCGTGGATCCCGACGATCTCGTGAATGATGGTTTCTCCGGCCATGGGAACCGAGAACATCTCCTTGCGAGCAAGCTCGAACGCCTTCTGGATCGCTGCGGGAACCTCTTTTGCCTTGCCGTAGCCGACACCGACCTTGCCCTTGCCATCGCCGACAGCGACGAGTGCTGTGAACGAGAAACGCCGCCCACCCTTGACGACCTTGGCCACGCGGTTGATGGCGATGACACGCTCGTCGAATTCGGACTCGCGCTCGCGCCCACGGCCTCCGCCGTCATTCCTGCGGTTGCGCTTCTCCCCGCCGGCACCCTGGCCGCGGCCCTTGCCGCGACCCTTGCTGGCCTCGGTCTTCTTGCCGTCAGGCTTCGTGCCCTCGGCCTTCGACTCGGCGGCTTTCTCCTGCGTGGCCTCCGCCTCGGGAGCTACGGCCTCTTCATCTTGGATCTTGGATCTTGGATCTTGGTTCTCTTCAGTCACGATTGCTCCTAGAACTCGAGCCCGGATTCGCGGGCGCCGTCAGCGAGCGCCTGGATCCGGCCGTGGTACTTGTAGCCACCGCGATCGAACACGACCTTGGTGATTCCTGCATCCTGTGCGCGAGCACCGATGAGCTTGCCGACCTCGGTCGATGCTTCCGTCGTGAGCGAGGACGCCTTGACGGCCGACTCGTTCGACGATGCTGCAGCGAGCGTCCGACCTGAGTCGTCATCGATGAGCTGTACGTAGATGTGCTTGTTGGACCGGAACACGGCCAAACGAGGACGATCCTGTGTGCCGTGCACCGACTTGCGCACCCGGAAGTGCCTGCGACGGCGTGCGTCCGTGCGTGTGCCCCTCATGCGGTTACTCCTGCCTTACCTGCCTTGCGCCTGACCCGCTCGTCCGTGTAGCGGATGCCCTTGCCCTTGTAGGGCTCCGGTGGGCGGACTGCCCGGATGTTTGCGGCGACCTGGCCGACGAGTTGTTTGTCGATTCCTCCGACGATTATCCGTGTGGGTTCGGGAACCTCAAACGTGATGCCGTCCGGTGCGTCGATTTCTACGGGGTGTGAGAAGCCGACTTGGAGTTCGAGCTGTTTTCCTTTGAGCGCCGCGCGGTAGCCGACGCCAACGGCCGTGAGTTCCTTGGAATATCCCTCGGAAACTCCGATGACCATGTTGTTGATGAGTGAGCGAAGGAGGCCATGGAGGGCACGGGTCTCGCGCTCGTCGTTTGCACGCTCGACGGTCAAGATGCCGTCGTCGACAGAGACGGTGATGCCTTCATTGAGTGTCTGGGACAACGATCCCTTTGGACCCTTGACTTCGACGACATCGCCGTTGATCTTCGCCTCGACACCGCTCGGGAGCGTGATCGGGTTCTTGC
>CAYTWC010000364.1:0-2205 GCA_964441975.1 uncultured Acidimicrobiaceae bacterium
TCTGCGCTTGCCGCGGGGACGGCAGTCACAGGGGAGGAATTCGTGTCGGGCCCGGTGGTCGTCAACTGATCTCCTGACCTTGTCGACTCAGCGTACGATCAGGACGTTGCGGTCGGCACCGTGAACCACTCCGTGGCTCACCGAACCGAGGAAGAGGGACGCGATTGCGCCCCGACCCCGAGATCCGACGACGATCAGATCGGCATCGACTTCCTTGGCATACTCGTCGATCATCGCTGCAGGCTGCCCTTTGAGCGTCTTCGTGGTCGCGTTGTCGGGAATGGGCCCCACACTCGCCCAGACCGCAGCTGCCTCCGCATCCCGGATGGCCTCGACGTCCGTCATCGCGACCACCGGAGCCATGTCCGTTTCGGGTCCCGGGTACACCATCGGTGGTGACACGTAGACGACGTGGATCTCACCGTCCCCTGCGAACTTCGCTGCCGTGTCGATCACCCGTTTCGAGTGTTCCGATCCATCCACCGCTGCAACGATGACCATCCGTCAACCTCCACCAACGAGATTCGGTCGTGTTCCGCCAACTCACCAGTGCGATGAGGTGTCGTCACCTCCGATGGTAGCGCCGGAGCGCATGCGTCCTGGACGCGACGAAGCCGATCCGACGGGACGCGAGACGGTACGATTGCCGACATGACTGTTCCTTCACCCGATGTCCTGGATTGGATGTTGGACACCGACCCGGCGATCCGATGGCAGGTACAACGCGATCTCCTCGGTCTTCCAGACGGCGAATGGATGGCCGAGCGGTCGCTGATCGAGACGGAGGGTTGGGGGGCGCGCCTCCTCGACCTCGCCGATGAGGACGGACAGTGGGCCGGAGGAGCGTTCTTTCCGCACGATTTCACCAGGGAAGCGTGGGAAGCCGAAGGTCAGCCTTGGACGGCGACCACCTACGCCTTGACGCAGCTGCGCGAGTTCGGACTCGATCCCACGACCGACCGGGCGAAGAAGATGGTGGGACTGATCGGTGAGAATTCACGGTGGGACCACGACGGTCAGCGCTTCTGGGACGGCGAGGTCGAAGAGTGCATCAACGGTCGAACGATCGCAGACGGAGCGTATTTCGGCGTCGACATGGCGCCGCTGGTCGATCGTCTCGTGTCCGAGCGCGTGAGCGACGGAGCGTGGAACTGTGAACGCGTCAACGGCTCCGACCGTTCGTCGTTCGACACCACCATCAACGTGCTCGAGGGCCTCCTCGAATTCGAGCGCGCGACCGGTGGTACAGCCGCATCGCGAGAGGCTCGGGCAACGGGGGAGGAGTTCCTCCTCGAGCGCAACCTCTACCGCCGCCTGTCCACCGGGGAACCGGCCGATCCTTCGTTTCTCGAACTCACCCATCCGAATCGATGGCGGTATGACGTCCTACGAGGACTCGACTACTTCCGCGCAGCGGGTCTTCTCGCGGGGACAGACCCTGACCCTCGATTGTCCGACCCGATCGGCTACATCGTCTCGCGCCGAGGCGAAGACGATCGGTGGAGTCTGGACCTTGTTCCCCGGGGACGCACATGGTTCGCCATCGACGATGGCGAAGGCAGCCCGTCGCGTTGGGTCACCCTTCGGGCACTGCGTGTTCTCAAATGGTGGGGAGACCGCACGACGTGAAGAGCGCGAACTAGGTGATGCACTCGGAGCTTCGACCCGATACCCGCGTTCGCGGAATCCCGCCGACGTCGAGCAAGTCGGCGCCCTCGGCAAGATTCGAACTTGCGACACCCGGTTTAGGAAACCGGTGCTCTATCCCCTGAGCTACGAGGGCCTGACGACAGACTACCCCCGGAGCGTTGCTCGATCGTTCAGCGGGGCGAACCCCGGTGTCGTCCGCATCGTGGCTACTGCGTCGCGTTCCCGGGTGTCTTCACCTCTCGTTTTGACATAGCGCCGGGGCAGTACTTGGATGCCTGCCACAAGTAGACATAGCGCTCATCGAGAGCGGCTGAGGGACAGGCCCTGTGACGCCGCGGCAACCGATTCGTTCGGTGCCAATACCTGACTGATGAGACGCCGAGAGCGGATGACTCCGCAGCGGCGAACCTCGAGCGCATCCAAGCGACAAGGTGAAACCGCAACATGCAGACCCGCACTCGAAACTTCGAACCCGCAGCCCCACCCCACGCCGCGTGCTGTTGCTGCCTGATGCCATGCTCTCGGGTGGCCCACTCCTGACAGCCCACGGCGACT
>CAYTWC010000365.1:0-2197 GCA_964441975.1 uncultured Acidimicrobiaceae bacterium
CGACCACCGGATCCACCGGTTCCGAGTGTGGCGGCGGTTGCGACGAGTTTTGCGAAGATCGACCGTGTCGGGAGGTAGCCACCGTGAAGGCTCAGACCGACCATCGTCTCGGATACGCCGCCGCCGGACACCCCAGGACCGAGAAATCGGTTCAGCAACCAGGAGACGAGCAATCCGATGGGGATCGTTACGAAGAACACCGCACGCGACCATGTCGTCCAGGTGGCAAGTTCCGCCGTGAAGATCTCCACGCCGTCGATGAGCCAGGCAAGGACCGCAGCGGCGAGCCCGGCCAGCACCCCGAGCACGACAGCGGCGATGACGAACGCAGCCGCGCCACGCTTCTGGGCCATCGACTGGAGCGGTCTTGGCATGTTTGGCACCGCGTCAGAGTAGTTCGGACCGCCGGCGTTCGATCCACCTCGGATCGGCCGGAGCAGGAACGGGAACGAAGTGCGGCGTCGCGGTGTTATATGCACATGTTCTCCCGAAAGAAGACCAACGTGCGTTCAGCCGATCAAGCGCTCCCTGGGCGTCCGGACCCCATCTCGATCACCGGTGTACACACCGTGAACGGTTCAACCATGACACCGCCGTTCCCATCGTCTGCCGAGGTGATTTCCTTCGGGATGGGATGCTTCTGGGGAGCCGAACGGATCTTCTGGAAGCTCCCCGGTGTCGTCACGACCGCGGTCGGCTACCAGGGTGGGTTCACAAAGAACCCGACCTACGAAGAGGTTTGCTCCGGTCGCACCGGACATGCCGAGGTCGCTCTCGTCGTCTATGACCCCGACCGGATCAGCCTCGATACCATCCTCAAGAGTTTCTGGGAACAACACGATCCCACGACACTGAATCGTCAGGGCAACGACAGAGGAACGCAATACCGGTCCGCGATCTTCTGGACGACCGAGGAACAGCGCGACACCGCCGTCGCATCACTCGACACCTATCAGGCGAGTCTGTCGGAGTCGGGATTCGGGACGATCACGACTGAGATCGCCGAAGCCGGGCCGTTCTACTACGCCGAGGAGTACCACCAGCAGTACCTCCACAAAAACCCCGGTGGGTACTGCAACCATGGCTTCTGCCAGATCGAATACCCGCAAGATGTCGACCAGGGATCAGCGCCATGACACAGGACACGTCACCGATCCTTGGTGTGATGGACCTCGACTTCCAGTGGCAGGGCCTCGACCCCTTCATCATGACCATGCATCATCACGACGCGTATCCCGAAGGGAACGAGGTCCAAGGGCCGGTCGCATCGCTCGAAGGACGCCGCATCGGTTCCGACTTCTCCGGAACCGACGGATGGAGCATGTATCACGGAGCACGTGTGCCCGGGTTCCCCCAACACCCACACCGAGGGTTCGAGACGGTGACCGTCGTCCGGCAGGGGTACGTCGATCACTCGGATTCACTCGGAGCGACCGCCAGGTACGGCGGTGGCGATGTGCAGTGGCTCACGACAGGTGCCGGGATACAGCACAGCGAGATGTTCCCGCTCATCAAAGAGGATGCGGGCAATCCTTTGGAGCTCTTCCAGATATGGCTGAATCTGCCCCCGGAATCGAAGATGGTCCCGGCGTACTTCGCGATGCTCTGGTCGGAAGAGATCCCCACGTACGAACCACGTGAAGGTGTCCGGATCGACGTGATCGCGGGTGAGTTGGACGGGCACGTCCCGGCGAGTGCGCCACCCGACTCGTGGGCATCGAACCCCGACGGCCACCTCGCGATCTGGCTGATCAAGCTGGACACGGGAGCCAGTTGGACGGTGCCGGCAGGTGTCGCCGGACTCAATCGGATGCTCCACTTCTTCGAAGGCGAGTCGGTAGACATCTCCGGCTACCGGATCTCGGCCGGCACGGGAGTCCAACTCGCATCCGACGAGGACGCGGTCCTCACGAACACCGGTGAACCGGCCGAGTTCCTGTTGCTACAGGGCAAACCGATCGGGGCACCGGTCTTCCAGCTCGGTCCCTTTGTGATGAACACACCCGAGGAGCTGCAGGAGGCGTTCGCCGACTATCGGCGTACCGGGTTCGGCGGGTGGCCGTGGTCGGGTCCCGACCCCGTTCATCAGCGCTCCGAGGGTCGCTTCGCACTCCACGCCGACGGAACCGTCGAACACCGCGAAATGCAGGACACCGCTGCCGGCTAGTTGGGAGTTCTCGTGTGCCCTCCCTTGAGG
>CAYTWC010000366.1:0-2196 GCA_964441975.1 uncultured Acidimicrobiaceae bacterium
GGGTTCGCGGACACATATATGTGCACTCCAGCCCACGGAATGGCGGGGGTTACCAGACGGTGGTTCGTTCGGCGGCGGGGCGGGTTGTCGGCGACCCTTCGGGGATTCCGAAGGCGTCGGCGAACGTCGCGAGGTGCGCCAGTGGTCCAAGCACCCGGAACCGGGCGGGCGAGTGCGGGTCACTGTTGACGATTAGGCGCATGTACTCGGGTGTGGAGTTCGTTCGCCAGACACGCGCGTAGGACAGATAGAAGCGCTGTTCCGGGGTGAGTCCACCGACGTTCCCGCGTCCCGTCTCGTCGAGCTTCCTCTGGAGGGCGGCGTAGGCGAGGGTGAGTCCGGCGAGGTCAGCGATGTTCTCTCCGAGCGTGAGGTCGCCGTTGACGAAGAGTCCGTCTTCCACCTCGAACTCGCTGAATTGCTCCGAGATCTGTTTGGCCCGCGCCTCGAATTCGGTGCGGTCGGTGTCCGTCCACCAGTTCCTGAGGTTGCCCGTCGCGTCGTACAGACTGCCCTTGTCATCGAAACCGTGGGTGATCTCGTGTCCGATCACGACGCCGATCCCACCGAAGTTCACGGCATCGTCAGCGTCGAACGAATAGAACGGCGGCTGCAGGATGCCCGCCGGGAAGACGATCTCATTGCGCTCCGGCCAGTAGTACGCGTTCACGAGATGGGGTGGCATGAGCCACTCGTGGGGGTCGAGCGGCTTTCCGAGCATGTTGATGTTGCGATCAGCCTCGAATGCCCGAGCGTTCAGCCGATTCTCGAGCCACCGGTCGCGCGAAATGTCGAGCGCCGAGTAGTCACGCCACTCGTCCGGGTACCCGATCTTGTATCCGAAGCCTGCAAGCTTGACCTTGGCCTGCTCCTTGGTCTCGTCGCTCATCCAGTCGACCGCGTCGATGCTGTTTCCCATTTCGACGAGGAGACGGTCGACAAGATCTTCGACAGCGGCCTTTGCCTCGGGAGGAAAGTGGTCCTTGACGAACAGTCGGCCGATGAGGTGACCGATGCTGCCTCCTGCGGCTGCGGCGACTCGTTTCCAGCGTGCTTTCTGCTCCTTCTGACCGCCGACCTTGACATTCCAGAAGGAGAACGCTTCATCCTCGAACCGTTTTGGCAATCCGGACGCCGTCGCCAGGAGCAGATGCCATGTGCAGTAGGTTTTCCAGTCGTCGATCGAGACCTCATCGAACATCGCATCGAGCTCTTCGAAGAACCCGGGCTTGTCGATATTGACGGACTTCTCTTGTGGGGCTCCGACGGCAGACACCCATCCGTCGAGATCGATTGTCGGTGCGAGCTGTGCCAGTTCCGTGCGGGTGAAGCGGTTGGTCGTCGCGTGGACATCGCGTTGCTCGACCGCCGTGTTCGACGCACCGGCGAGTCGTTCCTCGATCGCCCAAACCGTGTCCGGTGCCGCAGCCGCGTCTTCGTCTGACGCGCCGAGCAGTGTGAACATGGCGGTGATGTGCTCGCGGTATGCCTCGGCGAGTTCCTTCGATCGGTCGTCGTCACGGAAGTAGTAGTCACGGTCGGGTAGGCCGAGTCCACCCTGACCGATGTAGAGGAGGTTCTGCGTCGAGTCCCCACGGTCGGGTTCGACATGCCAGCCCCAGCCGACGTGTGCTCCGATCCGCTGGAGGTCTCTGAACGCATCGCGGAGGCTCTCGGTGTCCGTGATGTCGTCGATGAGGTCGAGATATTTCCGGATCGGGTCGAGGTCGAGGTCTTCGATCGTGTCGGTGTCCATGCCAGCTGCGTAGAAGTCGCCGACCTTCTGGGTGGGCGAACCGTGGGGAGCGTCGGTTTCAGAGGCCTCGATGAGGATCTGGTGGACGATCTCCTCATTGCGTTCATGGAGTTCGTGGAATGCGCCCCACGAACCGTATTCAGCGGGCACCGGGTTTGCATCGAGCCAACCACCGTTTGCGAAACGCCAGAAGTCAGAGGCGGGCGTTTCGGTCAGGTCCATGTCGTCGATGCTGAAGACAGGGTCATCGGGTGAGACGTGTGGGACAAAGGGCGTGTCTGTCATGTGCGAACCTCCGTGATACCGCAGAAACCCTAACTCGCGCGGAGCCCCAATTCCGGGCGATGTCTCCGGTACAGTTCCGTGCGACCACGCGTGGGAGTTTCGATGGAAACCTATGACATTGTTGAAGTGTTCCCGTTCACATCGGACGAGGACGC
>CAYTWC010000367.1:0-1602 GCA_964441975.1 uncultured Acidimicrobiaceae bacterium
TCGGGCGTCTCGTTGTCGGAATCAGAGGTCACACGTTCATCGGGACTCAGCGCAGACCAACTGCACGCCCTGATGAAGGACGGCATCGTCGAACCGACGAAGCTGCCAGACGGCACACTGACGTTCACGGATTCGGATCTTGCGATTGCCAGGGCGGCTCACCGGCTCCTGAGCAGAGGGCTGGAAGTGCGGCACCTGCGAGGCATCCGACTGGCCGCCGATCGACAGACGGACCTCCTTGGACAGTTGGTCGCGCCGATGCTGCGCCACCGCAATCCCGACAACCAAAGACGGTCTGAGGAGATCCTCGCCGACACGTCACAGGCATCGGCAATGATCCAAGAAACGCTTGTGCGGAGTAGGCTTCGCAAGCTACTCGAACACTGATGATCGCTTCCTCACTCGTTTCCGTGGCGCTGTCCGCGTCGATGCTGGGCCTTCCCGCAGCTCCTGCTCCGGTGGCCGCTGCCGACGCGCCGCCGATTCCCGACGTCAGCGCAGAACGGTGGTTGGTGTACGACGCCGACGCAGACGTGGTGCTCGCCTCGTGGAACGCAAACGACCAGGCACCGATGGCGTCGGTCACGAAGGTGATGACCGCCATCCTCGTCAGCGAGAACGCCGCGATGACAGAAACCGTCACCATCCCGTCGTTCGTGACGGGTATGCGAGGGTCCGTCGCAGGACTCAAGGCGGGGGAGACCTGGACCGTCGGCGATCTCATGCTCGCCATGATGGTTCGATCCGGCAACGACGCGGCCTACACGCTCGGCTGGTACGTCGGCGGACAATCGACCTCTGCCTTCGTCGACATGATGAACGCTAAGGCTGCAGCATTCGGCATGACCTCCACGAGCTTTGCGAACCCAGCCGGTCTCGATGCGGAAGACCACTACTCGACCGCAAATGACCTCCTCATTCTGATCAAAGAAGCGCAGAACTATCCCGATGTCGTCCGAGTGGGGCGTACGCGACTCGTGACACTGGCGGAACAGCCCGGCCGCAGCTCGTACTCGTGGACGAACTCCAACAAGCTCCTCGGTGCATATCCCGGCGTCGTCGGTCTCAAGACGGGTGACACACCGTGGGCCGACAAGGTGCTTCTCGCCGTCACCGAGCAACACGGACGCCCGATATACAGCGTGGTCATGCATGCGGACGATCACTTTGCTGACACGCGCGAACTCGTCGATTGGGCATTCCACACCTACTCACTGCAGGATCGCTGGCTCCGTCCGCTGTATGCCGAAGAGGGAGGCGGTGGTGCCACGGGAACGCCGGAGGACATCACGAGCACGCAGGAACGACGCCTGAGGGCGCTTCCCAGGCTCAACGATGGACAGTGGAGCACGTCCTCGGCCGTCGATCTCCCGAAGGCAGAACAGATTGCGAGATGGATCCAGGAGGCGCTTCCGTCCCTGGCGAGTGGCGGATGACCCACGACTTCGTACCGGTCATCTCCGAAGAGACGCTCCAACGACGGATCGATGAACTCGCCGAGGAGATCTCGGCGGATCATCCCGACGGCGACCTGGTCGTCGTGGGCATCCTGAAGGGTTCCCTGTTCTTCATGAAGGATCTCCTCGATCGCCTCCCACTCGA
>CAYTWC010000367.1:1612-2193 GCA_964441975.1 uncultured Acidimicrobiaceae bacterium
ACCGGAATTCCTGGCGTTGACGCGCTTCGGTGAGGAGGGCCGCGTCTCGGTGAGCCTCGATGTAGGCGAGTCGCTCGAGGACAAGGATGTCCTCCTCGTTCTTGAGATCGTCGACACGGGACTGACACTCGGCACGATCCACCGCATGCTCGAAACCAGGGGAGCGCGGTCTGTCAGCACAGTCGCCCTGCTCGACAAGGCACCGCGCCGGATCGTCGACGTGCCGATGGAATACCGCGGCTTCGAAGTCGGAGATGAGTACCTGCTCGGCTACGGCCTCGACTGGCAAGGCCTCTTCCGAAACCTCCGGTCCGTGTGGGCCGTGATGAACATGCCGCGCCTGGTCGACGCACCAGACGACTTCCTCAAGGCGGCCTATCACACGGGTGAGGCACTGCCCACCGAGTGATATCGTTGGGTCGTGACCGACCGGATACCCCTCGATCTCATCGGAGTTCGCATCGAACTCCCGACGAACACTCCGATCCTCCTGCTGCGCGAGCGAGGCGGCGACCGATACCTTCCGATTTGGATCGGCACTCCTGAGGCCACGGCGATCGCGCTCGCCACCGAGGGCGTCG
>CAYTWC010000368.1:0-2188 GCA_964441975.1 uncultured Acidimicrobiaceae bacterium
GATGACTGTCTCGACGGTCGGTTCGGGGGTGAAGGCGCAGCAGTCGTCATCGAAGAACACCTCTCGGGTGACGAACTGTCGGTCTTCTTTGTGTGTGCGGACGGACAAGCGCTCCCATTCGAACCAGCACGTGACTACAAGCGACTCGCCGACGGTGATGCAGGCCCGAACACGGGCGGGATGGGGTCGTACTCGCCGGTGGCCGATCTTCCGCCCGACCTCATCGATTGGACACGACGCCGCGTTGCCGAGCCGACGCTGGCCGAGCTGTCGCGGCGCGGCATCGATTATGTGGGGTTCCTGTACGTCGGGTTGATGCTCACCGACGAAGGACCGAAGGTGATCGAGTTCAACTGTCGCCTCGGCGATCCCGAGACGCAGGCGCTGATGCCCCGCCTCGGTTCTGATCTTCTTTCGATACTGCACGCCACCGTCGACCGAGGTCTGACCGATGTCGAACTCGTGTGGGATCCCGTCGCAACGCTGAATGTCGTTCTCGCGTCAAAGGGATATCCGGATGCTCCCGTGGTCGGGTACGAAGTCAAGGGACTCGAATCGCTCGACCCGGCGACGGCGATCGTCTTCCACGCAGGCACAGCATCCGCAGGAACCAGGACCGTCACCGCTGGCGGCCGGGTCCTGAGTGTCGTCGGGATCGGCGACGACACGCACACAGCGAGACGCCACGCCTATCACGGCGTCGACATGATCGAGTTCACGGGGAAACAGTTCCGCAGCGACATCGGGAAATGATGGGCGGGACGTCAACAATGCGATACGGGAAGGGAACGACATGAAAGTTGCAATTCTGATGGGCTCCGACAAGGACATGCCGAAGATGGAAGCCGCCACAGCGGTGCTGACCGAATTCGGGATCGAGCACGAGGTTCATGTGATGTCGGCGCACCGGACACCAGCCAAGGTCGCAGCATTCTGTTCGAACGCGAGGGCGGACGGCTTCGGTGTCCTCATCTGCGGCGCCGGCAAGGCCGCACATCTCGCGGGTGCTGCCGCTGCGCACTCGACGCTTCCGGTGATCGGTGTCCCGATAGCTGCCGGAGGCCTCGGCGGTGTCGATGCCCTGTACGCGACGGTCCAGATGCCGACGGGCATCCCTGTGGCGACCGTGGCGATCGACTCGGCCGCAAACGCTGCGTACCTGGCTGCCGCGATCGTGTCGGTGTCCGATGAAGATGTCGCTGCGAAGCTTGCGGACTATCGGGCAGGCCTCGCCGGATGATCGAGCGCTACTCCACGCCGGAGATGTCGGCGGTCTGGTCGGACGCGCGGAAGCTTGCCGTCTGGAAAGAGGTCGAGACACTCGTCGTGGAGGCCTGGGTCGCCGAGGGCCTCGCCCCCCAGGAAGCTGCCGATGCCGCCCGTCGCGCTCCCGAGGTCGACAAGGCCGAATGGCTCGAACGCGAGAAGACGACGAATCACGACGTTGCAGCATTCGTGGATCTGCTCGCCGATTCGGTCGAGTCGGGCGGCGAGTGGATCCACTTCGGGCTGACGTCATCTGACGTGCTGGACACCGCTTCGGGGGTGCTCCTGCACGAGTCCGGTGAGCTGCTGCTCGAAGCGGTGAGCGATCTGTTCGATGTGGTCAAGCGCCGGGCGTTCGAGTTCAAGGACACCCCTTCACTCGGTCGCACCCACGGTATCTGGGCCGAACCAACGTCGTTCGGGCTGAAGCTGGCCAACTGGGCGTTCGAGGTCCACCGGGATCACGGGCGTCTCGTCGATGCAGTCGCCGGAGTCTCGTTCGGAAAGATCTCGGGTGCCGTGGGGACGTATGCCCACACTCCCCCTTCGATCGAACAGTTCGTGTGCAGTCGCCTCGGGATCGGCATCGAGCCGGCCAGCACGCAGGTGATCCCGCGGGACCGCCACGCCCACTATTTGTCCGTGATCGCCGGCATCGGAGCCACGATCGAGCGGTTCGCCACCGAGATCCGCCACCTGCAGCGGTCGGAAGTGGGTGAAGCGCGCGAGGCGTTCAGGAAAGGACAAAAGGGCTCGTCGGCGATGCCCCACAAGCGCAATCCGATCGCCTCGGAGAACCTCACCGGCGTCGCCCGGGTGCTGCGGGGCTACGCATCGGCGGGGCTGGAGAACGTGGCACTGTGGCACGAACTAGACATCTCGCACTCGACCGTCCAGCGCATCATCAATCCCGATGCAACCG
>CAYTWC010000369.1:0-2180 GCA_964441975.1 uncultured Acidimicrobiaceae bacterium
GAGAACGTAGCGTTCGTCGGTGGTTCATACGGACTCGACAGAGAGACAGTTCGGACCCGAGCCGAGGACCTGCTCGAGAGAGCGGGACTGTCCGGCGCACGCAACCGTCTGGCCCATCAGCTCTCGGGAGGAATGCGGAACAAGCTGGGATTCTGTCTGGCGATGCTTGCGGATCCATCCCTCTTGGTGCTCGACGAGCCCACCACCGGCGTCGACCCGGTGAGCCGGGTGGAACTGTGGCGTCTGGTTTCGGAGGCGGCCGCCGGTGGGGCGGCGGTCGTGATGGCGACGACCTACATGGATGAGGCCGAAAGAGGTTCCAGCGTCTACTTGCTCGGGAACGGACGCGTGCTCGTCTCCGGACGCCCGAGCGACATCGTCGATCAGATTCCGGGTGCGGTCGGAACCACGGCCCACCCGACGGACCGCTCTCTGGCCTGGCGATCCGGGTCCGCCTTTCGCCAATGGTGGCCTGATGGCGTGGTCGCCGACGGCATGCCGCGCTCGCCGGATCTCGCCGACGCGGCCGTCGTGGCGCAGCTCGCGTTGGAACGGGCGAACGCAACACCATGACCGCTCTCCTCGAAACGAGAGACCTTGTCCGTCGATTCGGATCGTTCACCGCGGTCGACCGTGTGACCTGCTCAGTCCGGCCAGGAGAGGTCGTCGGCCTGCTCGGTGCAAACGGAGCGGGCAAGACGACGACGATTCGTATGCTCGCCGGCTTGCTCGCACCCACGCAAGGAGAGGCCCTCCTGCTCGACCGGCGGCCGGACCGGTCGACCAGACGACATCTCGGATACGTGCCCCAGGGTCTTGGGCTCTATTCAGATCTCACCGTCGAACAGAACCTCCAGTTCGCCGCCGAAGCGTTCGGCGTCGACAGTCCGTCCCTACCGGACCATCTCGCCGACGTCAGGGATCGGCTGGTAGGAGACATCTCCTTGGGGCTCCAGCGCCAACTCGCTTTCGAGTGCGCGCTCCAACACCTCCCCGACGTGTTGATCCTCGACGAGCCGACGTCGGGCGTCGAACCCCTCGCTGCGGCTCGACTATGGGACCGCATACGAGTGGAGGCCGAACGCGGTGCCGGGGTTCTCGTGTCCACGCATTCGATGGACGAGGCGATCCAATGCGATCGACTCCTGATGATGGCGCACGGATCGCTCGTGGCCGAAGGAACTGAAGATCAGATCATCGGTTCCGCTACCGCGGTCAACATCGTCTCCGATGCATGGAGCCAAGTCTTTGATGTGCTGACACGCAGCGGGCTGCTCGTCACTCTCGCGGGACGCGATGTCCGCGTCGTGAACTCATCAGCCGACGCCGTACGAAGGTCGCTCGGCCCGGCGGGCGTCGACGCCGTTGTGACGGAGGTACCTGCGACGCTGGAGGAGAAGATGGCCTCGATCGCGCGGAGCACGTAGCTGCGATCAGCAATCCATCGAACTCCGGCGAGCGATGGAAGGTCGCTCTTGCCGATTTGACATTGATCCGCAAGCCGCTACCTTCACCGCCTACATGAAGACGTTTGCTTACTCCTGCGAGATGATGTGCATGGCCATGACACAGCCGTGCAGACCCCTCGCGTAAGCAACACGAACCAACACAGAGGATCTGCACCGGCAACGGGGCGGGTCCTTTCTCTTTGTCAGGCCACCCCGACGGAGCCGATCCCGACCGATTCCCGGGAGGGGACCATGACAGACACACCAAGGTACGAGACCCTGCAGCTGCACGCTGGGCAGGAACCCGCTCCGGGCACCAATGCCCGCGCTGTGCCGATCTACCAGACGACGTCGTACACATTCGACGATTCCGCGCACGGAGCGAGGCTGTTCGCACTCGAAGAGTTCGGCAATATCTACACGCGCATCATGAATCCGACGACCGACGTTTTCGAGCAACGCATCGCCGCGCTCGAGGGTGGCGTAGCGGCCGTAGCGACCGCGAGCGGCCAGGCGGCGCAATTGACCGCCATCACCACGATTGCAAGTGCCGGCGACAACATCGTCTCGACGTCGTACCTCTACGGTGGGACGTACAACCAGTTCAAGGTCGCGCTTGAACGGCTCGGGATCGAGGTCCGATTCGTAGCGGGTGACGATCCGGAGGAATTCGCCGCAAGGGTCGACGACAGGACCAAGGCGTTCTACCTCGAATCCATCGGCAATCCGCGA
>CAYTWC010000370.1:0-2170 GCA_964441975.1 uncultured Acidimicrobiaceae bacterium
CATGGAGCTCCTGCGCCGCCTGCGCCAGAAAAGCGATCTGCCCGTCATCTTCCTCACCGCCCGAGACGACATTGACGACCTGCGAGCGGGTTTCCGTCAGGGCGGCGATGACTACCTAACCAAGCCGTTCAGTCTCGAGGAACTCGGTCTTCGCATCGAGGCCCTCCTCAGACGTTCAAGCGGGACGTCTGCGTCGAGCCGCTTGTCCGGGGGACCCATCGTCCTGGACGAAGAGGGGCATCAGGTATGGGTCGACGATCACGAGGTCCCGCTCTCACCGACCGAGTTCAGCCTGCTGCATTTCCTGCTCCTCAACCGTGGCCGTGTGATGTCGAAGGGCCAGATCGTCGAATACGTGTGGGAATATGACTTCGATGGCAACTACGCAATCGTCGAGACCTATGTGTCTTACCTGCGAAAGAAGCTCGGCGATTCCGGCGGATCCATGATTCACACCGTTCGAGGTGTCGGATACGTCATTCGAGACCAAGCGATCTGACGTGGCACTTCGGACCAAGCTGGTGCTTTCGTTCACAGGTCTCCTGCTATTGGTGATCGGTACGGTCGGAATCGTCGTGTCGCGCTCGATGGAGACGATTCTCGTCGATCAGATAGACAACACACTTGTCGGGTTCGTCAACCGCGGCCCCGCTACGCCACCCGCACCGGATGGGCCCTCGCCGGGCGTTCCTCCAGCCGATATCGAGGACGACGCTGTTCGTCGCGACATCGCCGAAGTGTGGATCGCCCCCGACGGTACGGTGGTGGCTGCCCGACCGTCTGGCTTCGCCGACGATCCGGACCCGTTGCCGGATGTCAGCGATCTCTCACCCGGCCCGGGACCGATGACGATTCCCGCGGTCGACGGCAGCCTCGAGTACCGAGCCGTCGCCCAGGAGATCAGAGATGGAAGCACTCTCGTCCGCGCCTACCCGTTGGATGGCGTGGCGGATGCCACCTCAGCCCTCATTCGCACCCTCACGATCGGTGGACTGATCGTGCTCTTCATAGGCGCGGTGGCAACGTATTGGATGGTGCGAAGATCGATGCGGCCTGTCGATCACATGGTCGACACCGCCGAGGCGATCGCTGGTGGCGACCTCACCCAGCGAGTCGACGAACTCAGCCCGAATACCGAACTCGGAAGGCTATCCACATCGATCAACGCAATGCTCGTGACCATCGAAGAGTCGGTAGAGAGCGAACGCGAGGGACAAGAGCGCCTCCGACAGTTCGTCGGTGACGCATCACACGAACTGCGCACCCCTATCACGGCGATCTCCGGGTACGCCCAGCTGCACCGCCAGGGCGGATTGACCGACCCTGAGGCTGCCACCAAGGCGTGGTCCCGAATCGAATCCGAAAGCAGTCGGATGCGAAGCCTCACCGAAGACCTCCTGACGTTGACCAGGCTTGGGCAGAGTCAACCGCTCAACATCGAACGGGTCGATCTCGTCCGAGTGTGCCATGACGCTGCGGCCGACCACCGGGCAATCGACCCGACGCGCCCCGTCTCCGTGGAGGGCCCAGAAACACTCTTCATCGAAGTCGATCGGAATCGACTCCATCAGGTCGTGTCAAATCTGCTGGCGAACGCAAGGGTGCATACGCCTCCCGGCACGACCATTTCGATCGATGCCGCCATCGAAGGAGATCGAGCCACGTTCTCGGTTGATGACGACGGTCCCGGCATCCCCGACGATGCCAGGGAGCATGTGTTCGACCGCTTTTACCGGGCGGACGCATCCAGGTCGCGCAAGTCTGGCGGCAGTGGACTTGGTCTCGCAATCGTTCAGGCGATCGTCACCGCTCATCACGGTGAAGTCTCGGCGGAGGAATCCGTTTCGGGTGGTGCGCGTTTGGTCGTCAAGATCCCGCTGCGCCAGTCCTAGGGCGCCAGCTCTCAGACGGATCGGGACTAGCCAAGCGTCTGCTTGAGTACCCGGCTCCATCGATTGGCTGGCAGGCCCGGTGTTGCAGCGGCAAGCAACGTGCAGTACTTGCTAAACCGCGTCGGGCGGTGATGCTCGCTCCACAGGATTCGATCGACGCGCCCCGGCTTGCCGTTCGTCTTGGTCTCGACGATGACGACATCTGCACTGATTTCGACCCCATCCGGAGTCATCGCGATGAGATCGGTATCAATCGTGACACGACTCTCGTTGACCGG
>CAYTWC010000371.1:0-2163 GCA_964441975.1 uncultured Acidimicrobiaceae bacterium
GGTCTGAGTCTGAGTCCATAGCGCCCACCCTCACGACACACGTGCCCTCCCTTGAGGGAGGGCGGCAGAGGAGCGACAGCGACGATGCGGGTGGGCTCGCAGGCTCGCAGACACCCCTGAGGGGGGCGCGAGAAAGGCCAGGTCTCGCGGGAGGGGGTCTGTGTACTGAGTACTCAGTACTGTGTACTCCGAGGCGAAGCCTCGGTCATAGATTCCCGCGTTTCGCCTGTTCGCGCTCGATGGCTTCGAAGAGGGCTTGGAAGTTGCCGACACCGAAACCGGTCGCACCCCGACGCTCGATGAACTCGAAGAACACCGTCGGGCGATCCTGGAGCATCTTCGTGAACGTCTGGAGCAGGTACCCGTCGTCGTCCTTGTCGACGAGGATGCTGAGCTCCTCGATCCGGTCCCAGTCGAGGTGCTCGTATTCGGACAGCCGCTCCTTCGCCTCCGGGTAGTAGGTCGACGGGACATGGATCGTCTCGATCCCGCGGCTGTGGATATCGGCGACCGTGGTCTGGAGGTCCTCGGTCGACAGGGCCATGTGTTGGACACCGGGCGACTTGTAGAAATCGAGGTACTCCTCGATCTGGCTCTTCTTCTTCCCCTCCGCAGGCTCGTTGATCGGAAGCTTGATGATGCCGCTCCCCCCAGCCATCACCTTCGACATGAGCGCGGTGTACTCGGTCGAGATCGCTTCGTCATCGAAGTGCCGAAGCATCGTGAACGAGAAGACTCGCTCATAGAAGCTGACCCATTCGTTCATCTTGCCGAGTTCGACGTTCGCCACCACATGGTCGATGGCGTGGAGACCGGTCGGCTTTGCGATGTGGTCCTCCCTCACCTCGAATCTCGGGTTGGCCCCCTCGAGCTCGATGAGGGAGTGGATCGTGTCGCCGTATGCCTTGATCGCAGCGATCACCATCCGGCCATCGTCCGATTCGATCTTCTCTGGTTCGTGGTGGGCGGTGGCTCCGTTCGCCACCGCCATCTCGAATGCTGCGGTCGCGTCCGGGACATAGAACGGGACATCCTTGACCCCCGGTCCGTGCAATTTGACATGTTCGGCGATCTCGTGGTCACCATCGAGGGCACCCGTGACGACGAACTCCATCCGGTCCTGGCGCAGCAGATACGACGCGCGGTCACGCAAGCCGGTTTCGGGTCCTGCATAGCCCACGATCGACATCCCGAGCAAGGCGCGGAATGCCTGAGCGGTCATGAAGGCGTTGCCGACCCACCATTCCACAGGGCCGAACCCTTTCATGGGGAATGGATCCTTGGAAGCGAACTCCTTTGCTCGCAAGGTCAGATCGAAATCGGCCATCGCTACCTCCAGATCCGGATCGGTCTCCTCAATTATTACAGCTTGCCCTGTGCCATGAAGGTGGGATGAATCCGACTCGATCGTGACGTACCATGGGTAGGCGATCGGAGGAGCAATGCCGTACTACCGGAGCGTGGGCGAGACCCCGCCAAAGCGACACACCCAATTCCGCCAACCGGACGGCTCGCTGTACGCCGAGGAACTCATGGGCGAGGAAGGTTTCTCCTTCGATTCAGCCCTGCTCTATCACGTCAACCCCCCGACGGCGCTCAAGGCCATCGAAGGTGTCGAGGCCGAAACCCCAGCGACGACGCCGAACCATCCGCTGAAACCACGCCACTTCAAGACACATCAGCTCAAAGCCGGTGGCGACATGGTCCGAACACGGGCGCTCCTCCTCGCGAACGAAGACTGTGCGATCTCATATTTCGTCGGCAGCGAAAGCTCGGGCTTGTACAAGAACGCGATCGGCGACGAACTCGTGTTCATCGAGACCGGCACGGGGGTGCTCGAAACGGTGTTCGGCCCCATTCGCTTCTCACCGGGCGACTGCCTCATCATCCCGGCATCAGTCATCCACCGCTACGAGATCGATGAGGAGTCGGATCCGGTTCGTGCGCTGATCCTCGAAACGAGAGGTCACGTCGGACCGCCGAGGCGATACCTGTCGCGCAACGGCCAGTTCCTCGAGCACTCGCCCTACTGCGAGCGTGACCTCCACGCCCCGACCGCACCCCTCATCGTGGACCAGGAGAACGTCGACGTGATCGTCAAGCACAAGGGCGGACTCACCCGGTTCATCTACGAGAACCATCCATTCGATGTCGTCGGATGGG
>CAYTWC010000372.1:0-2163 GCA_964441975.1 uncultured Acidimicrobiaceae bacterium
GGGTCGATCAGCGTCGATGGGGACACTGGGGGGATCGCGTTCGAGCCCGATCCGGCGTTGAACACGTCCGACGACCACATCGACGTGATCATCGCGGAGGTGAAAGAAGGTGCCGCAGAACTCAACCACGCGGCACGGAACCCATTGGTGCTCCGGGCGGCGATCGGTCGAGTCGGTCGCATCCGCCCCGAGGTCGCCGACGACATCGTCGATGCTCTCATCCACAAAGGTGAGGCGATGCACCCCGCAGGTATCCGGTTGCGTCTGATGGTGTTTGCGTCGAAGCCTCCGTCGCGTCGACGGGTGCGCTACACGTGGCTGAGCCACGGACACATCTCGCGTTGGATGCGGACCCAGGTCCGGTCGCGTTGGGATGCGGTGAAATCGGTGCAGTCGAAGGACCCTGCACTCGGATTCATGCTGCTCGACGAGAAGGCGATCCGCGGCGAGGAGTAGGCGCGTTCGACGGCGCCAGGGGTCGTTAGATTCAGCACGGCCATTCCGACGAACGAGGAGACGCGATGAAAGTCGCATACGTATTCAACACACCGAAGGCGGCCAGCTACAAGGTGCAGAAGATGATCCTGCCCCAACTCGAGGCTGGCACCCACGGTGTCGAGGTCGTCGGCATGTTCTTCTTCGACGACAATGTGTGGGCGCTCCGCAAGGGTGATCCGATCGGGGAACGGCTCGCCGCGGTCGCCAAGGAAACCGGCATGCTGCTCATGGGGTGCGATATGTGCTCGCTCGAGCGCAATCTCGCCGAAGGGGAACCGCGTTGGTGTGACCCCGACACCGGCAAGGGTCGGGACACTCCCGCGGAGTGCACCCCGATCGACATGGTCGACGGTGCACACGTCGGTTGCTTCCCCGATCTGTACGCCGCATTGGCCGGAAACCCGCCGGATCAGGTGATTTCGCTCTAGAGGAGGGCGTGCCGTGTTCGATGTGGTGCTCTGGCAACCCGAGATCCCGCCGAACACGGGGAATCTCATGCGGCTCACCGTCAATACGGGATGCCGTCTGCACCTCATCGAGCCGCTCGGGTTCGCATTGGACGACGCCAGGATGCGGCGCGCTGGTCTCGACTATCGGGAGTTCGCGTCGGTGACGCTCCACGTCTCATTCGACGCGTACGTCGCGACGAACCAGAGCCGGGTCTACGCGTTCACCCAGCATGCCGAGGCAGTGTACACCGACATGTCGTACCGACCCGGTGACACCCTGTTGTTCGGCCGCGAGTCGGACGGGTTGCCCGACGAAATCCTCGAGAGTCCCGCGGTGACCGAACGCGTCCGCATTCCGATCGCCGACAGCGGACGGTCGCTCAACCTTGCGAACGCCGCGGCGATAGGGATATACGAGGGGTGGCGCCAGAACGGGTTCGGTGAGTGATTAGCGTGTCGGCATGATCCACGAGACTCCGATCAGTGTTCGGTTCTACGAATTGGACCCGTACCGCCACCTGAACCATTCGGTGTACATCCAGTACTTCGAGGTGGGACGCATCGATCTGTTCCGTGCACTCGGGTGGACGCTCAGCGGCCTCGCCGACATGGGGACCCAGGTGTTCGTGACGACGATCGAAACCGCTTTCGTCGCACCCGCCGTCGAGGGTGACGAACTGATCGTCGAGAGCTGGGTCGAGGAGATGAAGCGGGTCACCGGTCGGTTCGGGCAGCGGATCATGCGAGGTGACGAGGTCATCGCGACCCAAACGGTGCACGCCGCATGTGTCAATACGGACGGTCGACCCATGCGGTGGCCCGAAGTGATGACGGACGGACTCTCCCGGTACGTGGTCGAATCGTGACCTCGATAGCCGACATCGAACGGGCCGGGTACGACACGTGGACCTCGGACTCCTCGGTCGACATGGACGGATGGACCCTGCATGCGACCGACGGATTCACCCGCCGGGTCAACTGCGCAACCGCTGTCGGCACGCCGGATACCTCTGAGGACGCGCGATCGCGGCTGAATCAGTGGCTCACCGAGCGAGGAGGTGCACTCGTCGTTCGGGTCACACCGCTCCTCGACGCGTCCACCGTCGCGGACGTCACCTCCGGCTGGGGCTACCGACCGATCGATGACACGGTCGTCATGTCCGCACCGATAGTGAGCCGGTCACGACCAGATGACGTCGTGACCCGCCGGGTCGAC
>CAYTWC010000373.1:0-2155 GCA_964441975.1 uncultured Acidimicrobiaceae bacterium
CCAGAGAAGTTCCAGTTCTCGTTGATTTCTGGGCGACCTGGTGCGAGCCGTGCAAGACACTGTCGCCGATTCTCGAATCCGTGACCGACTCCTACGAAGGAAAGGTCGAGCTCGCCAAGATCGACGTCGATGCGAACCCGGACGTCTCTGCACAATTCCTCGTGCAATCGATCCCGACCGTGGTGGCCATCAAGGACGGAAAAGAAGTCAACCGATTCACCGGAGCCCTGCCGGAAGAGTCGGTTCGTGCGTTCGTCGACGGAATCCTGCCGACCGCGCACGACCTGATGGTCGAGCAGGCCAGGGACGCGATGGTCGCCGGGGACAACTCCACGGCCGAACACATCCTGCGACAGGTCCTGGATGCTGAAAGCGACCACAACGACGCAGGCACCAGCCTCGCGGCCGTGCTGATCGACCGCGGCGACATCGATGAGGCACTCATCATCCTCGGCAAGCTCGTTCCCGGTCCGGAGGTGGACCGCCTCCAGGCTGCCGCCCGCCTCCGGCAGCGTGGTGGCGACGACATCGGCGACCTTGAAGCGGCCGCTGCGGCGGATCCTGATTCAGACCAGGCGCAACTCGACCTTGCCCAAGCACTCGCTGCGCGTTCGCAGTACGAACCGGCGTTGGACCGGTTGCTGGCTGTCGTCGCACGACGCGGCGAAGGCAAGGAACCGGCACGCCAAGCAATGGTCGACATCTTCGAGGTGCTCGGGAACGATCATCCGCTGACTGCCGGCTACCGCCGACGTCTGGCTGCGGAACTGTTCTGACCCCGGGGACGGAGCATCTGGGTCGCGGCCACTGAGGACGCGACACCGGGGCGGTGGTCAGGTGATGCCGAGCAACGTCTCGAGACCGACCGCAAGTGGTTCGCGCTGAGCCGACACCGACCGCACGGCGAGGAGCACGCCGGGCATGAAGGCCTGTCGGTCCATCGTGTCGTGTTTGATCGAAAGGGTTTCGCCGCTCGAACCGAACAGCACTGTCTGGTGCGCCAGCAAACCCGGCAGACGCACCGAGTGGACGTTGACGCCGTCGATATTGGCACCGAGTGCCCCCGGTGAGCGCTCTTCGGATTCCACTGCTCGCTTCTGCTGCTGACTTGCATCGGCGATTCTTGCGGCCGTGGCGATGGCTGTTCCCGATGGAGCGTCTGCCTTGTGATCGTGGTGCATCTCGATCACCTCAGCCACCGGGAAGTGTGGGGCTGCGAGTTCGGACATCCTCATCATCAGGACCGCACCGATCGAGAAGTTCGGGACGACGAGGCAGTTGCCCGGTCCGTTCCCCCACAGCTCCTCGAGAGCTGTCAGCCGTTCCAGGTCGAATCCCGATGTCCCGACCACGACATTGGCACCGAACTCGCGCCACTTCGCGAGCTGGTCCATGACGACGTCGGGTCGGGAGAATTCGAGGATCACATCACAACCGTCGAGCGCCGTGGGATCCTGACTGATCGACAGTCCGGCGATCGTTCCCGCCGTGTGTGCGTCGTACAGCGCAATCAGGTGCAAGTCGTCGGCTTCGCTCAACGTGACGGTCGATAGCGACCCCATCTGCCCGGACGCTCCGGCTACGCCAACCTTCACAGCACGAACTCCTGGAGGTCGTCGACGCCGAATGGTCCGACGGCACCGAGCACGTACGGACCTGAGTAAGCCGCCTTTGCTGCGTCGATGACCTCGTCGAGCGAGACACGTGCGATCCGCTCGACGGTCTCATCCACCGTCAGGTGTTCCATGCCGGTGAGCTCGGTCCGTCCGATTCGGTTCATCCGACTCAGTGCATCCTCGAGTCCGAGGGCGAGCGCTCCCTTGACGTGTCCTTTAGCCCGATCGATCTCCTCGGTTGTCAACCCGTCGGCGATCAATCGGTCGATCTCGTGACGGACCAGCGTCAGAACCTCAGCGGTCTGGGACGGCGTCGTTCCGACGTAGATCGCTGAAGCACCAGCGTCGGCGAACGGCAAACGGAAACTGTGCACCGCATACGCAAGACCGCGCGTCTCGCGTATCTCGTGGAACAGCCGAGAACTCATGCCGCCACCGAGGACGTGGTCGGCGAGCATGAGCGCGAAGCGGCGATCGTCGTCCCGTGCAAATGACGGCGATCCGAACACGAGATGAGCCTGCTCGGTGTCCTTACTCCG
>CAYTWC010000374.1:0-2154 GCA_964441975.1 uncultured Acidimicrobiaceae bacterium
AATCCGCGGGGAAGACAAGCCCTGAAGAACTGATCGCGGCTGCACACGCTGCCTGCTACTCGATGGCCCTCTCCAACATGCTCGCCAACGCCGGCAACGAAGCGGAGAACCTTGACACGACCGCCGTCGCCACGTTCGAGAAGACCGATGCCGGTATGCGCATCACCACGATGGCGATCACCGTCGTCGGCACGGTTCCCGGTATGTCGGCAGAGGACTTTGCGACTCATGCAGCCGCTGCAAAGGACGGCTGCCCGGTATCGAACGCCCTGAAGGGGAATGTCAACATCACCCTCGACGCTTCGCTCGCCTAGCGACGCGCGTAGCGAATCGGATGGCCCTGTCGCGGTGATGGTTGCACCGCCCGCGACAGGGTTATCATCCGCAAGCGACGAGGAGACATCCGCCGGAGGGATTCGTGCGTAAATCTTGGATACCAGTCTTCCTGATCTGGTTGATATTGACCGTTCTCGGTCTCATCCTCGTCATGAACACCAGTGTCATGCCCGCCGTGTACTCCGAACAGGGCGAACACATCGACG
The DNA here is from genome assembly GCA_964441975.1 of uncultured Acidimicrobiaceae bacterium. Classification (GTDB taxonomy): domain Bacteria; phylum Actinomycetota; class Acidimicrobiia; order Spongiisociales; family UBA5794; genus UBA5794. Next base: position 543 of record CAYTWC010000374.1, read on the forward strand.
AGGCATACGAACTGCTCGAGGTGCTCGCCGTCCCGGTCATGGCGCTCATCTTCGCGGTCATGATCTGGGGCGCCATCGCCTGGCGATCCAGCGGTGCCGAGCGCGAAGACGGCCCTCCCCAGCGCGGGGGTAAAGGCGTCATCGGTGTCTGGCTCGTCGTCACGCTCGCCCTTGCCGTCGGAATCCTCATCAACCCCGGGTTCGTCGGCATTGCGGCGGTCCGGGGGGAACCCGTGTCGGACTACGTCATCGACCTGACCGGTCACCAGTTCTTCTGGGAGGTCGAATACCCCAATGGCGCGGTCGCACTCGATGAACTCGTCGTCCCGGTCGACAAGCGGATCAAATTTCACGTCAACAGCACCGACGTCATCCACTCGTTCTGGATCCCGTCTTTCCGGACCAAGATCGACGCAGTGCCCGGTCGACAGACATGGGTCTACATAAATCCGACCCACACGGGCTCATTCGAGGACGACATCAATCTCCGGATCCAATGTGCGGAGTTGTGCGGTGCGGGCCACGCCCAGATGATGATGCCGGTGCGTGTCGTCGAGGATGACGAGTGGCATGACTACATCGACGAGCTGGCAGCGGGGGAGGAGTAGCCGTGAAATACATCTTCCGTGGGGTACTGCTCGGGATCATCGGCTACATCGGCGGTGCGTGGCTGACCGTCGCCATTCGCGGTGGAAGCCCGACCGATGAGGTCGCCGTCATCTTCGGTTTCATCCTCGGTCTGATCGGTTGGCTCGGTGGAATCGGTTGTTTCGAGGCGTTCGGGCGCCAGTGGATCGGCAAGAAGCCCAAGATGTCGCCGGAGATCGGCTGGCGTCGCTACTTCGAATTCTCGATCGATCACAAGGTCATCGGCATCCAATACGGGGTGACCCTGCTCGTCGTGCTGCTTGTCGGCGGCATCTCCGCCATGTTGATGCGCATCGAGCTCTCGTCGGCTGGTGAGGGCATCCTGACCCTGTCGGAGTTCAACAGGGTCGTGTCGATGCACGGCATCCTCATGGTCGCTGTCGCCGTAGCGGGCATCATCGGAGCGTTCGGGAACTACATCATTCCGATCCAGGTCGGCGCAGCGGACATGGCCTTCCCACGGCTCAACGCCCTCGCATTCTGGCTGGTCCCCTTCGTCGCCGTCGGTCTGCTGAGCGCTCCACTCCTCGGCTCCTTCAACGCCGGATGGACGTCCTACGCACCGCTGTCGGTGACCAACGACGGCGGTCAGATCCTGTTCAACCTCGCCATCGTGACGTTCGGCCTTTCATCGATCCTCGGTGGCATCAACATCCTCGTCACGGTCATCACCATGCGCGCGCCCGGAATGACATGGGGTCGGCTCCCGATTTTCACGTGGGCCGGTGTCGCCACCTCGCTGCTGACCTTCTGCGTCACCCAGTTCTTTGCCGGAGCGCTTGTCCTCGTCACGATGGATCGGGTGGTCGGAACCGCCTTCTTCTCACCCGAAGTGGGTACCGCGTTGCTGTACGAACATATCTTCTGGTTCTACTCACACCCCGCCGTCTACATCATGGTGCTGCCCGGATTCGGGGTAATCCTGGAGCTTGTGACGACCTTCTCGCGGAAGCCGCTGTTTGCG
>CAYTWC010000375.1:0-208 GCA_964441975.1 uncultured Acidimicrobiaceae bacterium
TCCTGTTTGGCGGTGAGGCGAACCGACTTCGAGGCCGTGGGCGGATTCGATGAGGACTACTTCGTGTTCATGTCCGACTTCGACCTCGGTCGCAAGTTCGTCGGTGTCAACAGGCGTCAAGTACTACTCGGCGACGTCGTCGTCGAACATTTCGACGGCGGATCGTCCGATCTTCCGTCGGAGTGGACATGGCAACAGCGCGGCAAGG
>CAYTWC010000375.1:218-2147 GCA_964441975.1 uncultured Acidimicrobiaceae bacterium
CGGTGCCCTCTTGCGAGCGGGGTTCGGTGTTCGCCGATTGGTCTACGCGGTGCTGCGCCGCCGCCTCAAGGTGATGGAGATGCAGACGATGACGCGTGCGATCGCCGCGGAGCTGAAGAACCGTTGATCACACCGTCTTGAGGTGATCACCGAGTCGGAGTCCGAGGGCGACGATGGTCAGCGTCGGAGACGTCGCACCGCCGGTCGGGAACACGGAGCTGCCCGCCACGAAGAGGTTGCCGACCCCATGGACCTTGCAGTTCTCATCGACGACACCTTGCGTCGGATCGTTGTGCATCCTCGTCGTTCCGATGTGGTGCCAGTTGCCATGTACGGCGTCCGGCCATGGATCGGGGTAGTCCATCCGCCCGTCCTTGAGCCCCGGGGCGTATTGATCGAGCGCTTCGACCACGAGTTCGAGACCGCGTCGATAGGTCCGCTCTTCCAGATCGTCAAGACGCCAATGCATATTCGCGCGTGGCAGTCCGAACGCGTCCTTGTCGGTCGTGAGACTGATTCGGTTCTCCGGACTCGGGACCTGTTCCACGTTCGACTCGATGTGGAGGAACCGGCGGAGGCGTTCTGGTTCGAAACGGGCGCCCAGAGCGCTCTTGAACGCAATGTGGGGCTTCTTGAGGGCGATCTTGACGTCCTCCATCCGGACACGGTTCGGTCCACCGCCGACGTCCTGGAGATACGGGCTGTCCGACCATGGTTTGCGGCTTGCGTTGACGATGCGCCGCACCGCCTGGAATTGCTCGGACGTCTGTCCTGCGTACCCAAAGGACACGTTGACGATGTAGTTGAGCAGCTCCTCGTTCCGCTGTATGGCGTCCGATAGTCCGAGTCGGGAGAAGTTCAGGGTGCCAGCGGCGCCTTGGACCCGGGATGCGAGCTGGCCCGCATCGGCGGGAAGCAGGTACTTGTCCTTCGCACCCGGGTGTTCCTGGAAGAAGCGACCAACCACGTCGTGTTCGTTTGCAAGCCCACCGCGCTCACGATTGCCGGAAAGCAGCAGCATGCGGGCGTTCTCGACGCCTCCGCCCGCAAGCACATAGTTCTTGGCGACGATTCGGAACGGGGTGCCCTCGAGTGCGCTTGCCACGACGCCGGAGATCTCCGACTGCGACTCGTTGGTCTCGAGTTCGAGCACGGTCGAGTACAGCACGGTCGACACGCTCTTCGAGTTCTTGAACCGATCCGAGTACGCCTTGCCGTATCGGGTCGGTGCGGAGAAGTACACCTCAGCCCAGCGGGTCGAGGGCGTCGGACCGTGCTCGTCACCGAACACACCTTCGCCGACGGCTTCGGCATCGGGATTGAGCACCTTTCCGACGACCTTTGCACGTGCATAGAACGGGTCGAGGTCGGCTCGCGAGATCGGCCAGCCGCTCTTGTCCACCCATGGTCGATGCTCGAAATCGAGGGTGTCGAATGGTGCGCTGATACCGCCCCACGACATCGTCGAACCGCCGAACGCACGAATGCGGGTCTCCTTGATGGGGTAGTAGGGCTGTCCCGTCTGACTCGTTTCTGCGAGTTCCTGGACGTCTTCGTCGAATTCGAGGCCGCCGCTCTCGATGAGGACGACCTTGAAGCTCGGATCGTCGAGGTACTCGTAGGCGACCGAAATGCCAGCAGGGCCGCCTCCGATGATGCACAGATCCGCCTCGATCGTCGTGCCGTGGGGGAGTGAGCGTCCATCAATCAACATTGTTGTGCGTGTCCTGGTCGAAGTGGCGCGCCCGTTACCTGCGCCGTGTCGGTCTGAAGTGTATGTATCGGTCGGACTGAGCCGGACCTCAACGGGTTCCGGCTGCTGCGTGGTATACGCAGCGACCGGAACCCGTCACTGTCCTGTATCGGGACGACCTAGCGTTGTCCGCTGACGGGGAGCCATGGTGACTGGGACCCCGACGGGATGAACTG
>CAYTWC010000376.1:0-2137 GCA_964441975.1 uncultured Acidimicrobiaceae bacterium
GCGATCGGCCCGCGGAAGACGACGTGCGATTCGACATCCCTGACAAAGAACTGACGTGGAAATTCTCCCCGACCGGTGGTCCGGGTGGGCAACATGCCAACAAGGCGTCGACACGTGTCGAGGTCACGTTCGACGTCGCAGCTTCAGCTGCGTTCGACGACGCGACCCGCCAGCGGCTCGTCCGCAACCTCGGCGAACAGGTCAGGGTGGTCGAGGACGGATCCCGATCGCAGGCCACCAACCGGAAACGAGCGCTCAGGCGACTCGACGGAATGCTGTCCGAGGCATCGAAACCGGACCCACCTCCCAGGAAGGCGACCAAGCCGTCGCGTCGAGCGCAACAGCGCCGGCTCGACAAGAAGCGACAGCGCGCCGAGTTGAAGGCAACGCGGAAGAACCCGCCCCCTCAGTGAGCTCTCGATACTCGGGGTCAGTAAACAGATCCGTCGTCCGCCCAGTCTGCACTCCAATGGCAGGCCGCGGTGTGCGGATCCGGCTTGCGGCTGCTCAGGATCGGCTTTCGATGTGTTCGAGGAATGCGACCATTCGACCAGCGAACTCCTCCCCGTATATGTCGATGAACTGCAGCCCGCTCGGAACCGTAGGGAAGACGAATGCCTCCCACAGGTTCGGCGTGTACGGGGCCAGCCGATTCGGGATGCCGCCCGAGGAACCGAAATCGCTCTGGACGATCCACACGGGCACTTCGACATTCGGAAGATCGGTGACGAGGTCGTTTCCGTTGCGTGCGAGCGGCGTGAAGAGAAGCGCCATGCCGTCAAAGTCGATTGTCTCATCGGTGACCTGTGCGTTGACTGCCATCGGTGCCGAGCCCCAGATGTTGAAGCTCACGATCGTTTCGAACCCCTCGTCGACCAGGAACTGATGCAACGCGGTCATGTCCTGTTTCGTACGGTTCACGTGGATGTCGCCCTCGCTCAGACCATGGCCGCGGAGGTCCGGTGCGAGCACGGTGTAGCCCTGGTTGGCCAGCGTCCACGTGTACGGAGCATTCGACGTCAGATCGAAGGGTCCCGAGCGCGTTGTGGCGATGTGATGGGTATAGATGATGGCCGTGGGACCCCGTTTGTAGTACTCGACGTTGAGGTCGATGTCATCGGATGTCGTGATCGTGACCTGCTCGACCTCGGGCTGTTCGCCAGCGAGGGGGAGCGGTGTAAAAGGCTGGGTGAACGGCTCGGTCGTCGTGGTCTCGCTCGCGGGTGTCGAGGACCCGGTGACGTTGATGCCTCCAGGATTGGCAACCGTGTCGGAAGGCGCTTCGGTGGTTGCGGTCCCGGTTCCGCCGATGGTGGTGGAACAGGCCGCCGCTGACAACGCCATACCGGCGACGATCAGTGGGAATCGGGTCTTCTTGTGCATCGAGGGTCCAATCGGGGTTCGACGGCTCTTTCTCCCAGAGAGCCTCAAGACGCCTCGTTGCGCGACGTCTGCGTCCAGTTGATCGCTTGGTTCCTATCATCGAAACCTCATGGAACACGAACTCACCACCCTGCCCAACGGATTACGGGTCATCACCCATCACATGCCGACTACTCGCTCAGTCGCTGTTGGGTGCTGGGTCGACACCGGAAGTCGGGACGAGTTCGGGGCGGAGGCCGGGGCATCGCACTTTCTCGAGCATCTGTTGTTCAAGGGCTCGGAGTCGTGGTCTGCCCGCCAGATCTCGGAGGCGTTCGACGGCATCGGTGCCCGCCACAATGCATTCACCTCCAAGGAATACACGTGCTTCTGGACGCGGATGCGCGACGAGGATCTCCCGCTCGGTCTCGACATCCTTGCTGAGATGATCCAGCAGCCGGCGTTCCGTCAGGCGGAGATCGACAGCGAGCGCAGCGTCGTGCTCGAAGAGATCAATATGAACGAAGACGACCCAACGGATGTGGCCCACGAGCAGTTCATCAATGCCCTTTGGGCGTCGCATCCGCTCTCCCCGCCGATTCTCGGTACGCCGGATTCCATATCATCGATGACCCGCGACACCATCCACGACTATTGGAAGCGGCGGTACACGCCGTACTCGACAGTCGTGTCGATCGCCGGGCATCTGCCCGACGACATCGTCGATCAGGTGGCCGAACGGCCCCCAGGAATGGTCGCCGATCAGCGGGTAGAA
>CAYTWC010000377.1:0-2120 GCA_964441975.1 uncultured Acidimicrobiaceae bacterium
CGGTCGAGGGGCGCCGTCCCCCGACCGGCCGAATCGTCGGGTGACGAAGACGAGAATGGCAAGCACGAGAACTGAACCGATGAGCGCGCCGACGGCTGTTGCCATCCCGGTCTCAGTGACCGTTCCGTCACGATCGACCAGGTTCACGACGAACGAGCCGATCGCCGCGCCGGCAATCCCGACAAGGGTGGTCGCGGACAGGGAGATTCGTTGGGTCCCTGGCACGAGAAGCCGTGCTGCGCTCCCGAGGAGGAGGCCGCCGGCCAACATCCCGAGTAGGAACAGGGTCATCGTCATCGCCACGCAGCCTATCGAACGGTCAGGTGGTCGCGGAGGTCAGGACGCCACGACGGCGAGGGCCCGTTGGAGGCTCGCGCGGGCGGTCGCGGCCAGCACATCGAGGGAACCGTCCTTGTTTCCGGCCTCCAGCATCACGACCGGATCGACGACCGATACTGTTGTGCCCGTCCCGTTGTCCGACAGCGTCACGTTGCACGGAAGCAGCAGTCCGACTTGTTCGTCGTGCTCAAGAGCTTCGTTGGCGAGGGTGGGATTACATGCACCGAGGATCTTGTAGGCGGGTCGGTCGATGTCGAGTTTCGTCTTGAGCGTCGCTGCAACGTCGATCTCTGTGAGAATGCCGAAGCCCTCGTCGCCGAGGGCGGATCGGATTGCATCCTCGGCGTCCGCCATCGACAGGTCGACGTCGACCGACATGCCGATGCTCGTGTTGGTGATCTCGCTCGTCACGCCAGTTCTACTCCTCGGTTGCCTTGCTCGATCGAGCCGATGACGGCCGCGTCCATGTCGCTCATCTCCATCGCCTTGAGGGTTGTTGAGACATCGTCTGGTGAGACGATGATGGTGAACCCGATTCCCATGTTGAACGTTCGGAACATTTCGGACGTCGGCACGGCCCCGAGCTGACGGAGGACGTTGAATACGTGCGGGACCTCCCATGTCGACCGATCGATGACGGCCCGTGCGCCTTCCGGCAGCACACGGACGACGTTGCCGGGAAGTCCACCGCCGGTGATGTGCGCCATGCCGTGTGGCTTTGCACGAGCGAGGAGGTTGGTGACGGCCGGTGCGTAGATGACAGACGGTTGCAACAAGACCTCTGCGACCGGTGTCGTCGTGTCCGGGAAGTCACTGTCGAGAGAGAGGTGTGATGCGGCGATCGCCCGAACAAGTGAGAACCCGTTTGACCGGATGTTTGGACTCTTGATGCCGATGATGGCATCGCCCGGTGTGACCGATGCCGGGTCGATTTCCTCACCGAGCTCGACGATCCCGAGAGCGGTCGCCGAGATGTCGAACTGGCCCTTTCCCATCACTCCCGGGTGTTCGGCGGTCTCACCACCGAGGAGGGCGATGTCGGAGTCCGCGCACGCATCGCATATCGACTCGATCAGCGTAGCAACCGTTTCGACCTCGAGTTCGCCGACTGCGACGTAGTCGGTGAGTGCGATCGGCGTAGCCCCGGCAGCGGCGAGATCGTCGGCGACCATGGCGACGACGTCATATCCGAGACCGTCGATCAGACCGGCCTGTCGGGCAAGCTCGGCCTTGGTTCCGACCCCATCGGTGGACATCATCAGGACCGGTGTGACGAATCCCGCAGGGATCTGCAGTCCGGCAGCGAAGCCGCCGAAGTCACCGACGACATCCTCGGTCCATGTCGATGTCACGCGCCACCCGATGCGTTCTACCAGTTCTTCGGCGGCATCGAGATTGACGCCGGAGTCTTCGTAGCTGCTCGTCATCGCGCCTGCTCCAGGAGGAACTTCCCATCGCTGAGCGGCACATCGGTGGGATAGTCGCCACTCAGACATGCCGTACAGAACGAATCTGCCCCCGCGCCGGTCGACTCGATCAGGTTGTCCAACTCGAGGTAGACGATCGAGTCCACACCCAGGTGTCGGGCGATCTCGCCGACCGTACGCTCGGCCGCAAGGAGCGTGGAGCGGTCGCCGGTATCCATTCCATAGAAGCATGGCCATCGATACGGCGGTGACGAGATACGGAGGTGCACCTCCGTGGCTCCGGCATCGCGAACCATCGCGACGAGTTGTCGTGTCGTGGAGCCACGGACGATCGAGTCGTCGACGAGGACGACC
>CAYTWC010000378.1:0-2094 GCA_964441975.1 uncultured Acidimicrobiaceae bacterium
ACCCCAGGATGTGGTGGGTCGGTGCACCACGATCCTTGAGGCCGTTGATCAGGTCGGTCCAGTACTCCACCGCGATGTCGTGCCCCTCGGCACTCAGGTACAGCGAGTTGCGATACCCGCCGAACGGTTCACAGCACGGGAGCCTGTCGCTGTAGCCGGGGTCGGGGACGTCGTTGCTCGTGGGGAGGGCGACGATCCCGTGCGCCTCCATCCGAGTCAGGAGGTCGGCCAGATCGTCCAGATACTCGGGTCGGATCCCCTCGCTTGTCGTGGTGCACTCCATGCACATGTCGAGGAAGAACCGGACCGTGTTGAAGCCGTGTGAGACGATTCCTTCGAGCTGGTCGTCCACCCAGTCGCCGCCGTAGAGGGCGAACAGCCGATCACCACCGCCACCGCCCACCTTGAGGAGGAGATTCACTCCACGAGGTACGAACACCTCGCCGGTTCGGGTGTCGACGAACTCTTCGCCGTCGATCTCGATCCAGCGATCCTCAGGGACGGTCGGGGGAGTGGTGGTCGTGGTGTCGGACTGTGTGGTCGATGTCGTGTTCACTTCGGTGGTGGTTGGCGCGACCGTATCGAGTGTTGTCTCGCTGGACGATGACGTGCATCCCACCAAGACCAGGCCGAGGGAGAGGAACCAAGCGAGTCTCGATGACGTACGCACCTTGTGAATCTACACGTCGTGGACGTCGACTCCGAAACGGGGAGGTCGACCGTCAGATGATTGGAAACGTGGATATGTCTGTTTGAATTGGGGTAGTTCGGTAGGCACAAACAGCCAAGAGGGGACCAAGCAACGATGCACATCCTGAGACTTCTCGGACTAGCAGTGGCAGCAGCGATACTCATCGCGGCCTGTGGCGGTGACACGGCCGACGACCCGGCTCCGGATGATTCCGAGTCCACCACATCGATCACTGAGACCTCTACCACCACGATGGCAGGCGGCGGCACGCCGTCCACCACCACGGCTGATGGGACCGGAGGTGATGCGATCGAAGTCGATGCCAACGCTCTCCCGACCGCTCCGTCCGGCTTGGACGCTCTCGCCGGGAACTGGTGCTCGCTCTATGACGTAGGGAACCTCGATGCCTTCTTCCTGGGATCCGGCGAGCTTGCCGAGGAGGAGCCGTTCGCCGATGCGTGCCGGTGGAGTGTCGACGGTCTGCCCAACTCGCACTACATCACCGTGGGCCTCGGCGCGTTCGACTCCGAAGTCGCGTTCATCCAGAGCGGGCTTGATGGCGAAGAGAAGGAAGAGGCGACCTACAACGGCACAACGGTGTGGATCCAGCGCGGTCCTGACACCAAGGCGTTCATCGAAACCCCCGACGGTCGCTACATCAGTGTGGAGATCCACGGCGAGTTTGGCGGCCCTGGTGGCTTCTGGCGAGACAGCCTGCACTACCTGGATCCCGCCCTCGATGCTCTCCTGAACAACATCACGAGTCGTCTGTAGAATCGCCGACGCCTGCCCCTGTTTCCTGAGACGCGCGAACCTACGTATCGTGAACACATGAGCGAACGGAATGTTCTCGGTGGCGATCTCGTCGGGTGCAGTGTGGATCCGGTGACGGGGTGGTTCCGTGACGGGTCGTGTCGGACCGCAGCGGGGGATCGGGGAAGTCACACGATTTGTGCGGTCGTCACCGCCGAGTTCCTCGAGCACCAACGCGGTATTGGGAACGACCTGTCGACACCGATGCCGCAATTCCGGTTTCCCGGTCTCAAGCCCGGCGATCGGTGGTGTGTGACCGCTCCGAACTGGCTTCGTGCGCACCTCGACGGCGCTGCGGCACCGGTGGTCCTCGAAGCAACCAACCAGGCCGTACTCGCCGTCGTGCCCCTCGACGTCCTCAAGCAGTACGCCGTCGACGTACCCGACGACCCGAGCCTGCTGGACGAGTCGTAGTTCCCGTCAGGGTTCGATGGCCGCCGGTTCGCTGAAGGCGACGAGTTCTCCGTTCGAATCGATCGCGATGACGGTCCACGTCATGGGTTCGTGCAGGGTCGCGGTCTGGTTCACCTCGTCGGAGTCGCCTCCGCCGAAACGAACCTGGGTGGCTTCGCCCGTCCAGGCCCAGTACG
>CAYTWC010000379.1:0-2090 GCA_964441975.1 uncultured Acidimicrobiaceae bacterium
CCACACTCAAGACGAGCCTCGGCCTCACACCGGCTCGATCGGGGACGATCGAGTTCCGAGGTGCGTCGATCATGAACCAACCCCCGTTCGAGATCGCTGCAGGTGGTATCGGGTAAGTCCCCGAACACCGTGCCATCTTCCGCGACCTCACGGTCGAGGAGAATCTCCGAATCGCCGAAAGGACGAAGGGCGACTACGCGCAGCGCCGGGACATGATCCTTGGCCTCTTCCCAGACCTTGCCCGCCTGATCGACCTCCCCGGAACAAAGCTGTCAGGCGGCCAACAACAGATGCTCGCTGTCGGACGGGCCCTCGTCCCCCACAACGATCTGCTGCTGATCGATGAGCCGAGCGAGGGTCTTGCACCCATCCTGATCCAACAAATGATGGAAGCGATCCGCGAGCTGAGTTCGGAAACCACCGTCCTGCTTGTCGAACAGAACTTCATCGTCGCAAGCCGACTCGCCTCGTCCTACGTGATCATCGAGGAAGGAAGGTCCGTCCATTCGGGAGCCATGGCCGATCTGGTGGACGATGACGAGACGGTGAGACGTTTCCTGGGGGCCGCATGACGACCGCAACCCGACCGACCGTGAGTAGACGCATCTCCGATGCACTCAAACAGAACCGGGGACGAGCGGCGATCATCGCAGCGTTGGCGTTCATCTTTCTGAGTGGGCTGTTCACGATGGACGCAGGCGACTGGATGATCACGGTCCTGCGCGGTCTCGCCGTCGGCGCAATCACGTTCCTCGTGGCTTCGGGTCTGAGCCTGATCTTCGGTCTCATGGACGTCCTCAACCTCGCCCACGGGGAACTGTTCATGCTCGGCGCCTATGTCGGCTGGACCGTCTACGTGCGACCTGACACGTTCGTCGACATTGCCCTTCCCGTGACGCTCGCCCTGGCCGTCGCGTTCTGCGCCCCGTTCGTCGCTCCGCTCGCCGCTCGCCTCTCACTCACGGTCGCCGCCACACGAACGCTCGCCATCGGCGTCGGCGCTGCTGGATTCGGTGCAGCCGTGTGGGCCTTCCGACGATTCCCGCTTTCAATCTGGGACCTCGAGCAGTTCAACCAGACGCCGACGGCTGATTCCATCGCCCTCCAGCAAGGTGTCCAGACGGTCCCGGATGCGGCCACGTGGACCGGATCGGCGTTGGTCACGATCGTCGTGTTCGTGTTGGGCGTTCTGGCGATTGTCACGGCTTTTGCGCTCGTGCGGTATCGCGACCGACCTGCAGACGCCACGAGTGTTCGCCAACTGGGGATCGTCGCGGCAACGGTCGGTGTGGCAGCGATTCTGATGGTCCTCGGCGATCCATTGACGGACTGGCTGTACTCGATCTCCACGACCTACCGCTTCTTCCTGGCGTTGGTGGTGGCTCTTGCGGGCGGGTTCGCGCTCGGAGCGCTGATCGAGATTGCGTTGATACGGCCGCTCTATGACCGACCCATCTACCAACTGATGATGACCTTGGGACTCGGTTTCATCGTGATCGAGCTCGTCCGCGAAGTCTGGGGTCGACCGGAGTTCTCGATGCCGAAACCGGCCTTGTTCGCCGGGACCGGGGAGGGCTGCCCCGGTGAGGGACTGAGCGGTCTCTTCAGCGGTTGTTCGACCGTCAAGTTCCTCGACACACGCGTGCGCATGTACAACGAGGTGTTCATCATCACGGTCGGGGTGATCGTGCTCGTGATCATCACGTTGATTCTCAAGCGGACACGCATCGGGATGATCATCCGCGCCGGGGTACAAGACCGCGAGATGGTCGAGGCACTCGGTGTCAATGTGCGACGAGTGTTCACCCTCGTGTTCGCCCTCGGGGTCGGACTGGCCGCTTTCGGCGGAGTGATCGCGGTGCCCGCGCTCGGGCTTTCCCCGGAAATGGGCTCACGTGTCCTCCTTCTTGCGCTCATCGCCATGGCCGTGGGCGGCCTCACGTCATTCCCTGGGGCGGCAGCTGGTGCCGTCCTCGTCGGACTCCTCCAACAGTTCGTCATCAAGGCGGGGTCTCCAGGGATCCCGCTTCCGTGGACCGATCAGCCCTTCCAACCATCGCCCTCCCTCGTTCCGGTATCCGTCATCATGC